>DATCYD010000036.1:0-7203 GCA_036570465.1 Anseongella sp. | reverse complement strand
CTGCGCAACCCGCAGGAATTCCTGAAAGTAGGCGACGAAGTGGAAGCGGAAGTACTGACTATTGACCGGGATGATCGCAAAATGTCCCTTGGTATCAAGCAGCTTACACAAGATCCGTGGGCGGGTATCGCAGAACGTTATCCGGTAGGCAGCCAGCACAAGGCCGTTGTCCGCAACATGACCAATTTCGGCGTATTCGTGGAAATGGAAGAAGGCATCGACGGACTGGTTCATATTTCCGACCTTTCCTGGGCCAGAAAAGTCAACCACCCGAATGAATTCACCAAAGTAGGTGAAGAAATGGAAGTGGTTGTCCTGGAAGTGGACGAAGAAAACCGCAAGCTCAGCCTGGGTCACAAGCAGTTGGAAGAAAACCCCTGGGATACCTTCGAGACTATTTTTACCGAAGGCAGCATTCACCAGGGAACCGTGATCAAGCTTCAGGATAAAGGAGCCATCATTGCTCTACCTTACGGCGTAGAAGGTTTCTGTCCCGGCAAGCACCTGGTGAAGGAAGATCAAACCACTGCAGCGGCAGATGAAACACTCGATTTCAAAATCCTTGAATTCAACAAGGACAGCCGTCGCATCCTGGTTTCTCATTCCCGCATCTGGGAAGAAGAACGGGCCGATCATGATAAATCCGAACGCGCTACACGCAAGAAGGATACCCTCAAGCAGGCCAAATCAGTAAAAAAGGTAAAGGAATCAGTAGAGAGAACCACCCTTGGCGATCTCGCGGTACTTGCCAACCTGAAAGCCGAAATGGAGGATTCCGAAAAGCAGACCCGGAAGTCAGCAAAACCTGCTGAGCCAAAGGAAGAAGCTCCCGCTAAGGAAGAAGCCACAGCAGAAGCGCCTTCGGAAAAAGCTCCCGAAGCCGAAACCGAGGAAGGTCCCCAAGCGGAAGCCTCTGCAGAGGACACCTCCAAGGCAGAAGCACCCGCTGAGGAAACTCCCGCTGAGGAAACTCCCGCTGAGGATGCCTCTGAGGAACAATCCGAAGACAGCAAGGATTCCAAATAATTTTGCGGAACCATTCATAGAAAGCCCTGCCTGTCCGGCAGGGCTTTTTTTTGAAACAAAAATTCATAAGGTTGCCATCTGTCTATTCGGTTTCTCACATTAAACCTTTTGGGCATATTTAAAAACTTTTAGCTATTATTTTATTCTAGGAAGAGCAGTCTGGATTTCCTACCTTTGATTCAGACATCTCAGAGAATCTCATTTTCTCAACCTATATAATACAGATAGCTATGAAAGAACATGCAGTAAGTGCTAACGCACCTTTCGTGGATCCAATCAGCGACGAAGGATTTTTACAGATTTTTGGAAATGAAGCCAACAAGGTAGTCGTCATCGATTTCCTGAATACCATTCTGGAAGGACTGGAGGTCATCTGTGACTTGCAACACCTACCGGTTGGCAGTCATTCATTAAACGGAGAGATCTTACTCGATCTGCTGTGCACAGACGAGAAAGGTGAACATTTTCTCGTACATCTGCAGCGCAGTGAATGGCTCACCCCGGACGGAAGCCTGATGTACCACGGCGCCCGGCTGATCCTGAAACAACCGAAAGAAGTGAAGGAAGATTACCTGGAAAGGGTCTATTCGGTGGGCATCATGAACCATCAGCTTCCGCCAAACGAAGTTCGTTCATCCATACAGAAAACCCAGGCAATATTGTCCATCGGCACCCGGGAACAAGGGTTGATCTACAAAGTAACCCTGTTACTCAATATGATTGAATTGCCACGATTCAGGAAAAAAGAACAGGAGCTGCGGACTCACCTCGACAAATGGCTCTTCCTGCTGCAGAACATAAGCGGGATGCAAGAAATTCCGGCGGCGATGAAAGGTTCAAGATTTGAAAAATTGTTTCGGGCCGCGGCAAGTCCAACAGCGCCATAGCGCGCTGGTTATCCGATAGAGACCTGCTTCACTTTTTTCTTTCTGCCACTTATCGCTATATTTGTCTCTTGCGTACGGGCGGGAAAGGCCCCATCGCCACAGCACAGCATCCATGCAACAAAAACTTTTGCTTGGCAGTCGGAAATTTGATCTGGTGATTCAGCGGCTTTGCCATCAGCTGATCGAAATCCATGATGATTTCAGCGAATCGGCAATCATCGGACTGCAGCCACGAGGCATTTATCTGGCCGACCGCATTCAACAGGAATTGAAAAAGATCCTTCCGGACTCGTTGATACCATGCGGACATCTGGATGTAACCTTTTTCCGGGACGATTTCCGACGGCGTGACACGCCTTTGGTGGCTAATTCCACCAAAATCGATTTTATGATCGAGAACAAAAAGGTAATTCTGGTGGATGATGTGCTTTATACCGGAAGAACCATTCGTTCCGGCCTGGACGCGATGATGGCTTTCGGCAGACCCCAACGGGTAGAGCTGCTGGTTCTGGTGGACCGTCGTTATTCACGGCATCTGCCCATTGAGCCGGACTATATAGGGATACAGGTTGATTCCATCGCCTCGCAAAGCGTGAAGGTAACCTGGGAGCAAACAGAAGAAGAGGATGCCGTTTACTTACTTAATTCATAACATTGATGAGTAACCAACTCAGCACCAGAAACCTGTTGGGGATCAAGGATTTGAATGAGAAAGATATTCAGTTGATCTTCGAAACCGCCGATAATTTCAAGGAAGTCATTAATCGACCTATCAAAAAGGTCCCTTCCCTGCGGGATGTAACGGTTGCCAATGTTTTTTTTGAGAATTCAACCCGAACGCGTCTCTCATTTGAACTCGCTCAAAAAAGGCTTTCGGCTGATGTGATTAATTTCTCGGCTTCATCTTCCTCGGTCAGCAAAGGAGAAACCCTGGTTGACACGGTCAGGAACATTCTGGCCATGAAGGTAGATATGATCGTGATGCGCCACCCCTATCCGGGGGCGAGTGTATTTCTTTCAAAACATATCCGGGCGAATATTATCAACGCAGGTGATGGCGCTCACGAGCACCCTACACAGGCACTTCTGGACGCCTTTTCCATTCGGGAACGGCTGGGAGAAGTGGCCGGAAAGAAGGTGGTGATCGTTGGCGATATCCTTCATTCCAGGGTGGCATTGTCGAACATTCTCTGCCTGCAGAAACTGGGCGCGGAAGTAATGGTTTGCGGCCCTACCACCCTGATGCCAAGACATATCAGTGAACTTGGGGTAAAAGTTGAATATAACTTACACAAGGCATTGGAATGGTGCGATATAGCTAATATGCTCAGGATCCAGCTGGAGCGCCAGGACATTAAGTACTTTCCCTCTTTACGGGAATATACGATGATGTACGGTCTTAACCGGGCGGTGCTGGACTCTCTGAACAAACCGATTACTATTATGCACCCCGGCCCTATCAACCGCGGTGTGGAAATCACCAGCGATGTCGCCGATAGTGAACACGCCATCATCCTGGAACAGGTGGAAAACGGAGTAGCGATCCGCATGGCAGTTATGTATCTGCTGGCTCAGAGGGACTGAAAGGCCGGTTGGCGTCATGCCAGTCTTATCCACAATTGTTAATAACTACGCTGGCAAATACTCCCGGCGAAGCAATAATTTTACGCACGAGCGTGTTAAAACCCAGATGATGCAGTTCAGTAGAAAGTCACTCCCCTTTATATTTTTATTGCTTGTTTCTTCGTCGGCTTTGCTGGCACAACAACCGGCTTACTATAAAACGAATGCCACCTTCCGGAAGGGGCTGGAGTTGTTTGACAATAATCAGTTCGCTTCTGCGGCGGAATTATTCAGACAAGTATATACCGATCCTCAGATCGCCGGAAGCAAACCGGCCGAGGATGGCAGTATCAGCATGATGAAGGCCGATGCCCGGTATTATGAGATTATCTGCGGGCTGGAACAAGGCAACCGGCAGTCACAGGAAGCCTTGCTGAGCTTTATTACGGACTATCCGGAAAGTGAAAAGACCAAGTCGGCAATGTTCCATGTCGGGAAGCTTTATTATGCCAGGAAGGATTACCCGAAAGCTATCGAATGGTTTTCGAAGGTAAAGGAGAGCGAGCTGGCGGGCAGCGACCGGGCGGAATACAATTTCAAAATGGGATACAGCCATTTGCAGACGGATGACGATATCCGGTCACTGGGATTTTTCAAAAAGGCACAGCAGCCAAAGAATCCATATACCAACGATGCTACGTATTATTACGCACATATTTCATTTCTAAACAAGGATTACGATGTATCCCTGCGCGAATTCGAGAAGCTTCGAAACGTACCGGAATACAAGGATGCTTACATTTATTACAAATCACAGATTCTGCTTGTACTGGATAAACCCGATGCGGCGATTGCATTGGCAGAGCCCGCATTCGAAAAGGGACGCGGGTCAGAGTATGAGGCTCAACTGGCAAAATTACTGGGTTCGGCTTATTTCAATAAAGGCGAATATGAAAAAGCGGTGGAATTTTTCGGCTTCTTCCTCAACAGCTCTCATGCAGCCGAGCAATCCACTCAGGACAGCTATCAGATCGGATACAGCTATTTCAAAACCGGTGATTACAAGAATGCGATCATTCTGCTGGAACCGCTGGTAAATGGAAAAGATGTGTGGACGCAGTATGCGATGTACACCCTGGGCGATAGCTTTTTAAAGACTAATAACAAGCAGAATGCGCGGGCTGCCTTTGAACGGGCGTCCAGGCTGGAACACGACAAAGAAATACAGCAACACGCTCTGCTTCAGTATGCCAAGCTTTCTTATGAACTAGGCTTTAATTCATATGCTTTAACAGCCACGCAGCAATACATTGAGCGCTTTCCCAATTCGGTCTATATTGACGAAGCCCGGACGGTCCGTGGTGAGGTCTTGCTAAGCAGCCGCAATTATGCGGAAGCACTGAAAGTCCTGGAAAATGTGCGTAACCGCACCCGTCAGAGCAACGAACTGTATCAGAAGGTGAGTTACTACCGGGGCGCTGAGCTTTTCAATGAAAAGAAATACGAACAGGCCATTGAGATGTTCAAACAGGCCGTTTATTATTCGGAAGATCGCAGCATTACCGCACTGGCCAACTATTGGGCAGGAGAGTCCTATTATGAGCTTCGCTATTTTGATGAGGCAGTTTCAAATTACGGGGCATTTTTTGCCAATGAACGGGCAGGCAGCACTTCCATCATGCCTTTTGCACATTACAGCGCCGGCTACGCGTATATGCAGAATGATGACTTCAGCCAGGCGGCTCAGCATTTCCAACAGTATGTCAGCAGCGACCGCCGCGATCCGGCCATTGTCAACGATGCGCGTCTGCGTCTGGCAGATTCCCGCTTCATGCTCAGGAATTACGGCCAGGCCCTGGATGTTTATAACTCGGTGATCGCTTCCAGCGGCTCAGGAATTGATTATGCCTTGTATCAAAAAGGAATGATCGAAGGGCTGCGGGGGCAAAACGCGAATAAAGCGGCTACTCTGGAAGGCATTATCAGTAAGTATCCCAGGTCTGGCTATGCTGATGACGCTCAGTTTGAGATCGGCAACACCTATTTGGTAGAAGGTAATATCCCCCAGGCTACTGCTGAATTCAATTCCCTCCTGAGCCATTACCCCAACAGCAGTCGTGCGCCGGAGGCCATGATGAAGCTGGGACTGATTCAGTATAATGCAGGCAACGATGAGGCAGCTCTGTCAGTTTATAAAAAAGTAGTATCTCAGTACGGATCCACCGCTCAACGACGCGAAGCACTGCAAGCCATCCGTAATATTTACGTGGAACAAGGGAATGCGGAAGGCTTCCTGTCGTATAGCAAGACGGTCCCGAATGTAAATATTTCAACCAATGAACAGGATTCAATCAGTTATCAGGCTGCTTATTCCATGTATCTTAAAGGAGATTGCGATAAAGGCATCGCAACCTTTGGCAATTACCTGACTAATTTCCCGCAGGGTCAGTTCACCAATGACGTCCATTTTTATCGTGCCGAATGTCTGGTCCGTTCCGGCCGGCAGGGTGATGCCCTTGCTGATTTCCTGTACCTGGCAGGGCAGCCCAAGAATCAGTATTCGCAGCGATCCCTGGTAGCGGCTTCCGAAATATACCTGGCACAGGACGATTACCTGAATGTCCTTCCTTTGTTAAAGGCGCTTGAAAACGATGTAGAATACAGGGAGAACCATGGCTTTGCTATTGTTAACCTGATGAAGGCTTATAATGCACAAGGAAACGCTGATTCTACCTTTTACTACAGCCAGCAGGTACTGGAAGATGAAAAGGCTTCAACCAACGATCGAAACATCGCTCATTTATACGCAGGAAAATCCTACATGGCGCGGGGAGAAACCGAACGGGCACTCAAAGAATTCAGTGCAGCCAGTGAAACGGCGAAAACGGCCGCAGCCGCTGAGGCTAAATACCTGATCGCCTCCATCCGGAATCAGGAGGGTGATTATGCAAGTTCTCAGAATACCTGTTTTGAAGTCATCAATACCATGCCGAACCAGGATTACTGGGTGGCTAAAAGTTTTGTACTGCTGGCTGATAATTACGCGAAACAGGATAATATCTTCCAGGCAAGAAGTACATTGCAAAGCGTCATCGACAACTATCAGGTGGATGACGACATCGTTCCGGCAGCAAAGCAGAAGCTGGAGGAAATAAACGCCGCTGAACAGGCGAAGGGAGCAGCAACTGAAACTGAAGCAGCAACGGATTCAACAAGGCAGTAAGATGAGATTTCAACGATATTTATGGATCATTATTTTCCTTTCGGCAACCCAGGCAGGTTATGCACAGCGCACGCTGGAAGAACAGATCAACGTAGTACGGGCATATCGTCCGGTACTCGCCGAAGCAGTGAAGATCAGGAAAAACCCGGAACTGAGTGACACCAATCAGGTGCGGCCTCAGCTGGACTATCTGGTAACTGATGAAAAGTTAAACGATAATTCCAACCCCGGTCCCGTTCCGGCACAGAAGCCCGGATCCGTCAGCAGTACCTTTGCCCCATATTTGTATGGAAAAGCTGGAGCGGGCAATCTGGGTAGCGTGCTTGGCGAAATTTATTTCAACAACAAGCAAGACGACAATAATCAGTACGGCCTGTTTCTTCAGCATAATTCCGCCAAAGGAGACGTTGAATATCAGAAATATGGCCGAACTGCCGTCGGCGGATTCGGAAAGTTCAACATAGGTCAGCGGGCCAGCCTCCATGTGAACGCCGCCTACAGGCA
>DATCYD010000035.1:0-4226 GCA_036570465.1 Anseongella sp. | reverse complement strand
GATTTTAAGGTATTGGCTATCCGGGCGGTTAATGATCCGGGTCAGTATGTGTTACTTCAGTTTTCAGAACCGATCTCCGGCGCTCAGCAGCTGGAAGGTCTCATAACGGTATCCGGCTTATCCGACCTTCGCTATACCGTGGAAGGAAGCGAAGTTAAAGTATATGCGCCGGATGTTTATGAAGGGGATTATCAGGTTCGTATCAATGAAGGGGTACGCAGCAACCTTGATCAGCGGCTGGATAAGAATTTTTCGGCTGACATTTACTTTGAGAACAGGATGCCTGCGGTAACTATGCATGGACACGGGGCCATTCTCCCGCAGGCTGGTAAGTTAACGGTTCCATTTGATGCGGTGAATCTCAAGGCGGTAGATGTCAGTATTATCAAGATCTACGAAAATAATATTCCTCAGTTTCTTCAACAGAATGATCTGCAAGGCAATTACGGACTTCGAAGAGTGGCCCGGCCGGTGGTGCAAAAGACTATTTGGCTGGATCAGGATAGGTCAGTTGACCTGCATCGGAAGAATCGTTTTTCTCTGGATATAGATCAATTGATAAAAACAGAACCGGGAGCTATTTATACCATTACGATTGGTTTCCGCCGGGCATATTCCCTTTACGACTGTCAGGGTGTTCCCGGACAAATGGAGCCGGAACCTGGTTATGATGAAGGAATTGATGAGGACGACAATTTCTGGAGCCGGTATGAACGTTACTATCCATTCGGATATAATTGGGAAGAGCGGGACAATCCCTGTCACGATTCCTATTATAATAAGCGGCGTTGGGCCACCAGGAATGTGATCGCCTCCAATATCGGACTTATCGCCAAGCGGGAAGCCGGTAACTCCATGCTGGTGACAGCCACTGATATCTTAACCGCCCAGCCTATGGAGGGAGTTACCCTGGAGCTGCTTGACTATCAGCAACAAGTGCTGTTGAGTGGCCGGACCGACCGGGAAGGCATGGCTCGGTTTGAGGCAGGAAGAAAACCCTTTCTGCTCATTGCGCGCAAAGGCGGGCAGCGGGGTTATCTTAAACTGGATGACGGCAGCTCGTTGCCTTTGAGTCGTTTTGATGTAGGGGGCGGACAGGTTCAAAAGGGCCTTAAAGGATATCTTTATGGCGAAAGGGGCGTCTGGAGACCGGGTGATTCCCTGTTTATGACCTTTATCCTGGAAGATAAGACTGACCGGCTGCCATCCAATCATCCGGTGGTTTTTGAAGTTTATAACCCCCGCGGGCAATTGCACCTGCGGACCGTCAGGGATCAATCGGAGAATAATTTTTATACATTTCCATTTGCAACGGATCAGGATGCCCCGACAGGGAACTGGACCGCCCGGGTAAAAGTGGGTGGGGCTGAGTTTTCCAAGTTGCTGAAGATTGAGACGATCATGCCTAACCGGCTTAAGATTGACCTGGATTTTGGGGACCGGAAGACGCTTTCAAAGGGGGATGGAGATGCTGCCGGCCTTTCGGCCAGGTGGTTATTTGGCGGTAAGGCTAAAAATCTGAAAGCGACCGTTGATGCTTTTCTAAGCAGGCAAACTACCGCCTTTGAACAATTCGAATCTTTTACCTTCGATGATCCGGTATCTGAGTTCAGTTCTGAACTTAAAAGGGTTTTTGAAGGTCGACTGGACGAAAACGGAAATACCTACTTTCAGCCACAATTAGAGATTGGAAGCGGTGCTCCCGGCATGCTGAAAGCCAATTTTCTGGTCAAAGTATTTGAGCCGGGCGGGAATTTCAGCATTGACAATGTGTCGATGCCTTACCATGCCTATCGCTCTTATGTGGGCTTAAAGGTCCCGGAAGGAGAGGGGTTTTCGGGTTTTCTGCTTACTGATCAGGATCATCCGGTGGACATCGTGAACGTGGACACAGAAGGAAAGTTGCTTTCCGGCAGCCGGAGGGTTCAGGTGGAACTGTACAAGGTCCGTTGGCGCTGGTGGTGGGATGATAGCAGCGAGGATGTCAGTAATTTTACCCAGGACAGCTACAATAAGCTTCTTCAGAAGGAAGTAGTGACCCTTCAACATGGAAAGGGTCGGTGGAATCTCCGCATAGAATATCCTGAATGGGGACGGTATTTAATCCGTGTCAAAGATCTGGAAAGCGGCCACATCAGTGGAAAGACCGTTTATATTGATTGGCCTGGCTGGAATCAGCGTTTACAGGAGGAAAACCCTGCTGAAGCAGCGATGCTTTCATTTACGGCAAACAAAGAAGCTTTCAGAGTGGGAGAAGAGGTGGTACTGACTAGTCCAAGCAGCGAGGGGGGGCGGTGTCTGGTAAGCATTGAATCGGGAAGCCGGGTGATTGAAGCTTTCTGGGCCGATACCAAGGCGGGCCAGACAGTGGTACGCTTTGAAGCTACGGCTGAAATGGCTCCCAATGTATATGTGAATATAAGCATGCTTCAGCCTCATTCTCAGACACTAAACGATCTTCCTATACGCATGTACGGGGTGATTCCTGTTTTGGTAGAAGCTCCTGAAACGATTCTGGATCCCGAGATTTCCATGCCATCCTCTATCGAACCTGAGCAACCAGCTTCAGTTACCATATCTGAGGCCTCCGGAAAACCCATGACTTATACCCTGGCGATTGTAGATGAAGGATTGCTGGACCTGACGCGTTTTAAAACGCCTGATCCGCATGCTGCGTTTTATGCCAGAGAAGCCCTGGGAGTGATGTCCTGGGATCTTTTCGATGATGTAATTGGCGCCTGGGGAGGCGACCTGGAACGAATTCTGGGCATTGGTGGCGATGAGGGACTGGATTTGAATGCCGGCGCTTCCCGGGCCAACCGGTTTAAGCCTGTTGTTAAGTTTATGGGGCCGTTCCACCTGAATGCAGGAAAAAAGCAAACCCATGAGTTTAAGCTGGATCCTTATATCGGTTCGGTACGTGTCATGGTGGTTGCCGGCAATCAGAATGCTTATGGAATGGAAGACAAGGCGGTTGCGGTGAAAAAACCGCTGATGTTGCTGGCCACCCTGCCTCGTGTACTGGCACCGGGAGAGAAAGTACGTATGCCGGTAACGGTGTTTTCCACGGCGCCCGGCTCCCGGAATGTCCGCCTGGAGGTATCATCAAATGAGTTGTTCAAACCTGTCTCTGAGGAAGCCGCTACCAGTACTGTTCGGTTTGCAAATCCGGGAGAACAACTGGTCTATGTGGAAATGGAGGCCGGTGCCCAAACCGGCGTTGCCCGTGTTCGTATCAATGCAAGCAGCGGAGGGGAGGATGCTCACTATGAAGTAGAACTTAATGTAAGAAATCCAAATCCATTTATAACCAATGTGATAAGAAAGGAAGTTTCTCCCGGAGAACGGGTGGAGACCCTTTTTGAGGCATTGGGGGAGCCAGGTAACCGGGAAGGGTACCTGGAAGTATCATCCATACCGGCCATCAATTTGTCCGGCAGGCTCGGGTACCTGATCCGTTATCCGCATGGTTGTGTGGAACAAATCACTTCTTCGGTATTCCCACAGTTGGTGTTAGGGCAGCTCACCAATCTTAGTGAACAGGAAAAGACAGCTATTGCCCGGAATATCAGAGCGGGCCTTGACCGGTTGAAGGGGTATCAGGTTTCAGGAGGCGGGTTAGGGTACTGGCCTGGTTCCCGGGATGTCAATGAATGGAGTACCAATTATGCCGGCCATTTCATGTTGGAAGCGCGGGAACGAGGTTATACCATTCCGCCGGATTTCCTGGAGCAATGGATTCGCTATCAGCGGAAAACGGCGGTGACCTGGTCTCCTTCTGCTTATAACTACATTGGAGGAGATCTTCTTCAGGCTTACCGGCTTTACCTGCTTGCTATGGCTGGAAAACCTGAAATGGGAGCCATGAACCGTCTTCGGGAATTCCAGTATCTGCAACATACGGCCCGGTGGCAATTAGCTGCTGCCTATCAGCTTGCGGGGCAACCGGAGGCAGCGGCCAGCCTGGTAAGAGGTGCTTCCTTAGAGCCTGAACATCAATATAAGCAGCCTGGAAGGACTTTTGGCAGTACGCTTAGGGATAAGGCCATTATCCTGCAATCCCTGGTGACACTTGGCCGGCGGGATCAAGCAAGGGAATTGCTTGAAGAGGTAGCCCAACGGCTTTCGGAAGATTCCTGGTACAGTACTCAAACTACGGCCTGGTCTCTGGTCGCTATTGCGGAATACTGTGGCAGGCAGGCTTCGGGAAACCCGCTGACAGGGAC
>DATCYD010000034.1:0-2493 GCA_036570465.1 Anseongella sp. | reverse complement strand
AGGAAATAGGAAACATCCAGCAGACGTCGGTTCTCCGGCAGGATTTCGGTGAAGCGGTTCTTAACAAACTTGAAGGTTCCCAGGTGCACCAACCGGTTCAACGAAAGGTTATGATCTTCCAGGTTATAGGCATCACCGGTTTTAAAGAACATGGTCCGCCTGAAAATATGGCTCTTGAATTTTTCTTCCGGGTCGAAAATATGAAAACCGTGGTAAAAGACCGTGTCACCCTTCACCTGGTTGCTGTCCTCGCGCAAACTGTAGTCGGGATAAATATAAATGTCATTGATCCGGTAAATCCGTCTGGCCTTTTCGGGGGCTTCCTCTTTCATCCGCACGTACAGGGCCACCTGGCTGTTCCCCACCGTACTGTCAGCCTTTATCAGGAGATAATCGGGATGAAAGAAATAGAACCCATGTTCTTTCAGGTATTTATCAATGCGTTCCCGTTCGGCCTTGATGGTATTGAGATCATAGGGTTCGCCAACCTTTAGCAACGTTTCGGCTGAATCGGCCCGGATATTCAGTGCAATGTCACTGCTGTCATCCGGGAAACTGACTTTGCTGATCAGGTAGCGGTTTCGCGGCAACACGGTATATATAAGGCTGGCCTTTTTCTCACCGACTGTACTGTCCACCCGGCTTTCGGCATGGTAATACCCTTGGTTTTGAAGGGAATTTACAAGGATATTCTGATTTCGGGGGATATCCACTGAGCTGTAAAGTACCGGTGGCTCGCCCATTTTTTTCTTCATGAAAGCAGCGGGGCTTTTTTCTTTTTTTGGATTACCGGCAAGGTTGTAAAAGAAAAGCTTCATGCGCATCCCCAGAAATTTTTTGTTCTGGCGCGGCCGGGTCTGTTCCGAAAGCTCGCTTTCCAACCGTTTTCGTTCCTTACCCGTCAACCGTTCCCCTTCCACATGCACTTCGGCTCCTGTATAAAGCTTCTCTCCCTCCGGCAAATACTTCAAATTACTGCATGAGGACAACAACACTAAACCCATAGCCAGAATCCAGAACCCAGAATCCATGAATTTTGCCGAAAGCGGACCAACAACAAGTAATCCGCGAAACTTGTTATTTTCTGAATAATTCCCTGAATTCGTCATAATCCATCGAGATAATGAAGCTTAAGCCTGTTTCGATGATCTGTCCTTCGATCACCCCTTCATATTCGTTTTGCCGATAAGCCCGCAGCAGGTATCTGCCGTCTTTGGAAAGTTGATAGTCCACCGAAACATCCCCTGCAATGGAACTGGCCTTTCCACGGGTTTCCTGGCCTTCCAGCCCGAAACTACTGCCCACGTTCACGCGTATGCGGTCATTGAGCAAGCTTTTGGACAACCCAACGTTCAGATCGGTACGATCCACTTTCTGGCCGGTGGAGTAATCTTCGGAAGATTCCAGGTCGAAATTAAGATCTACTCCGGCGATCAGGTCGCCTGCCAGGCGATTCAACTGCGCACTCAGGAGCTTGCTCACACTCTGACGGGCAAGCGCCGAGACACTTCCGCCTCCCATGCCTTCCAACGGGTTTTCTGCCACGAATCGATTCAATACCAGCAACGCAAACACTTGTTTGTTCAGATCCGATTCTTGCAGCTGCAATTGTTGCAGCCGGGCATACACCAGACCCCCATGTGCGTCCCGTTCCTTTTCCGGAAGGTCAATATTGAATGATATTGCAGGCTTCATCAGTTCTCCCTCCATGTGTAAATGTACCTGAAATGGCAAGGTCTGTTTGAAGGTGTTTCGTTCCGACTGGGACATGGAAGTAAGCTGATCCTGTACCAGTTCCAGAGGAGCGGTCTCAGCCAGGTAAACGGCCGTTATATCCACATCAGCAGAATAAGGATCGCCCACCCAGGTAATGTAACTGCCTTCACTGATCTCAAAACGTCGTTTGATCAGGTTGAATGATAACTCGTAAGCGCCTTCTGCAATCTCGTACCGTCCCGTCAGGGTAATGGTGCCGTTTGGATCAACACCAATACTTAAAGCAGCATTGCCCTTTATCTGGAGATTGTCGCCATTTACCGGATCGACGATCACTTTAAATTGCGCTTCTTCATCAACTTCCAGGTCAGCGCTGAGATCTACCCCGGTGATTTGTGTTGCCGCCAGCAGGGTATCTGCTTGCAACGTGTCGGCCGGTGCATCCATGTCCACGAATTCCACTACCCCTTCGCGTTCCTGAACACCAGGTTCGCTGGTGGGAAGGGTTAGCGCCATATTTGTTTTTTCATTGACACGGAGGTAGGCGGTCACATCAGGATTGTCCATAGTTCCTTCAATGCGAATGTCAGAATCCAGGTACAGCTGGCCGTAGTAAAGTTCGTTATCCCCCTGCCGGGTATTGATCGCCCGGAAATTATCGGTGGTCAGGCGCAGGTCGAAGCGATAGTCAGTGAAATCCTTGCTGTAGATCATTCCATCCAATACTGCGGCGTTTTTCATGGAATCCAGCACGGTAAAATTGCTGAAACCAATTCC
>DATCYD010000033.1:0-4298 GCA_036570465.1 Anseongella sp. | reverse complement strand
ATTTAATTTAACCATACAAATTAATTTAACCATACAAATGATGCTCAGAACAACGATTCTTTTTCTGCTGCTGGGAACAGCTTCCCTGCAACTTTCGGCCCATGCTCTTTGGATTGAGGCCCATCCCGAAGGAAAATCCGGGAAAGCACATACTGTCAAAGTCTTTTACGGAGAACCTTCCGCAGACACCCCGGATAAGATTGCAGACTGGTGGTCGGACGTGGCCAGTTTTTCACTTTGGCTCATTAAACCCGATGGCAGCAAAGAACAACTGAAAACAACCGCTCAGGGAGATCATTTTGCTGCTACCTTTACTCCTTCCGGAGACGGTGTTTACTCGCTTAGTGTTTCACACAATGTAGCGGAGATATCCGGGGGAACCCTGTATCAGTTTAACGCCACCGCTCTGGTAACAGTCGGCAAAGGGGGGGATGTTTCACCTGAATATGCAGCCGGAAGCAACGAATTGTACCTGTTTGCGGAGCCTTCAGCCAGCTTAAGGACAGGACGTGAATTAGCCGTTTCTGCACTGCAGTCAGATGGACCCGCTGCAGAATCTTATATTTCTGCTTTTGCTCCTACCGGATGGGCGAAAAGTTTTCAGGCGGACGCTTCCGGTAAAGGTTCATTCGTTCCGGAATGGAAAGGGGTTTACCTGCTTGAGGCCGGAAAAGGTGAAGAAGTGACCGGAAAGGACTATGAAAATGTGTATCGCATCGCAACCCTTCGTGTAGCGGTTCCCAGATAGTATTCGTACAGAAAAATAACCAATGATTTAAAATAACCCGGTGATTTTTTGGGTATGTCGATGATAACCGCCATATTTGTACTCAATGACGTTTCTCTATCCGAACGTACAGATCAATCACCGGGTTATCTTCTTTTTGCTGATGCTGATGGTTGCTCCTGCTGTTGGAGCCGGTCAGCAAATTGAGCTTTCTTCTTCCAAAAGCGGCCTTTCCCGGGACGGTCATGTCCGTTTGCAATGGGCAGTGACTGATGGTTCATCCGGAAACGTCTTTCTTGTACAGCAAGCCGAAACCGAGGCGTTTTCCACTCCCAGAATTATTTACCACGGCCCTGATCAGGCTACCTTTATTTCTGGTCTGGAAAACGGGAATTATTATTTCCGTGTTCGCCGGGAGAATGGCGACTGGTCCAATGTGATGGCCCTTGAGGTAAACCATCACTCCCTGTATCTGACCTTCATCCTGCTCTCGATCGGTGCCGTGGTGTTTCTTTTAACGGCGGCGATGGTCATATATGGCTCCCGAAAATCGGCCCGAATTCAATAATATGACGCACCAATCATACATTATTTCCCCCGAAACAGGCTGGATACTCCTTGGTTTGCTCAGCGTATTGTGGATTGTTCTGGGCATTTACTGGGGAAAGAAGGCCAAAAGCATGGAAGGCTATATGCTGGCCGGCCGGAACGTAGGGCTGGCATTTGGCATGGCCACAGTGATGGCCACCTGGGTGACGTCCAATACAACCATGCTGGCTCCGCAGTTTGCACTGGAATTAGGAGTATGGGGCATGCTGGCCTACTCCACTGGCGCTCTGGGGCTGCTGCTGTTTGCCCCGCTTGCCAAGCGAATACGTGCCCTGATGCCCAATGGATACACCAGTGGGGATTTTATCCGACTTCGCTATGGCAAACCTACCTGGATCCTGTTCCTGATCATCAGTATTTTCTATGGTTTTTTCTGGCTGATCAGCATGGGCATGGCGGGAGGTATTCTGATGAATGCCATTGCCGGAATTCCTTACGAGATTGGGACCGCGGTTATTTTAGGCGTATGTGTGACGTACACTCTTTTTGGGGGCTTATATGCGGTCATCGGGACTGATTACATACAAACGGTACTTATCATGATCGGCGTGGTGATTATCGGAATTGCCGTATTTCAGGCAGTGGACATGGAAAAGATCTATTCCACGCTTCAGGAAGAGCGTCCCATGTTGCTGAATGCCCTGATGCCTGCCGCGCTGATGGCGGTCTTCAATAACCTGCTTTTCGGCCTCGGAGAAGTTTTTCATAGCAATGTATGGTGGAGCAGGGCATTTGCCATGCGCGATAAGGTGGGAAAAAAGGCCTATATACTGGCGGGGTTCTCCTGGTTGCCCATCCCGGTTGCCGCCGGATTCATTGCCCTGGCCAGCACCTCACTGGACATTAATGTAACCAGTCCTGATATGGTAGGGCCGCTGGTTGCGGCCAGCGTGCTTGGCAAGGCTGGTGCCGTGGTGGTATTTATGGTATTTTTCTGTTCCCTGGCTTCCAGCCTGGACAGTTTACTGGCCTCTACCGCGGATCTCATCACAGAAGATATTTACCGGAAAATGATCAACCCTTCAGCTTCCGGAAAGAAGCTCCGCAAGGTGTCCTCCGGCATTGTTATAGGCCTGGGTGTTGTGGCGCTGCTGGTATGCCTGCCGCGAATAGGGACGCTGGCTACTGTTCTGTTCTTTGCAGGACCCCTCGTTGCCAGCACGATCTGGCCCATAGCCACAGGTTTATACTGGCGAAAAGCTAATGCCCGCGGCGCCATTGCAGGCATGATTACAGGTACGGTGGCCGGCCTGATCGCTTATTTCCAGCTAGGTTGGTACACAGGCGCCCTGGTAGGGGCCTCTGTTTCCATGATCGTGGTCATCGTTGTCACATGGGCGACTCCATCTTCATTCAACTGGAAAACACTCCATGAAATTCACCCTGAAAAAATATCAGACGAAAACGCTTCTCCAAAAAGCTAAAAAATGTTCTCGCAAGGTTTTATAACACTTATAATTGTCCTGTCGCTGGTGCTGATTAGCATTGCAACGATTGTTTTGCTGGCCCTTCTGGTGGACGATATTAAAAACAAGAAAGTATGGTGATCGAGAAGTTGAAGAAGAAAGGAAAGGCGGAAGAAACCGATCCGCTTGTCTCAGACGGCCTGCACCCGGATCCCAAAGAACTCCTCAAGGAAGAAAGCATCGACCTGGAAGTTCTGAGACGGCTGAAAGGGCAGTCCGTTGTCTCCGTGAGGCAATTTGACAAGGAACTGGTAATTGAACTCTGCAAGTTTGCAGCAATGCTGGAAGCAACCGATGTCGGAAGCACCCATCCCCTTGACGGAAAGATCGTGATCACAGCCTTTTTCGAGGCGAGTACGCGCACTCGTCTTTCGTTTGAAAGCGCTGTCGTGAGACTCGATGGAAAGGTAATCAGCATCCCCGAAGGACAATCAACCGGCGTTGCCAAGGGCGAATCCCTGTCAGACATCGGCGAAATGTTCAATGCATACGGCGATATGGTGGTGATGCGCCATACCGAGACCGATGCTGTTGATGAAGTAATGAAGAATCTCAGGATCCCGTTGCTAAATGCGGGAAACGGCTCGGGTGAACATCCCACCCAGGCGCTGGCCGATTGGTTCGCAATCCTCAAATGGAAACCTGAACTTAAGAAAAAACAGGCCCGGAAACGGGACCGGATTCATCTGGGGATCCTGGGAACACCCGGCAGCATGCGTGCAGTGAAGTCCTTTTTACAAATGTCCCTGCTGTTCAGCAGCCATATCCGCCGGATATCCATTGTGTCTGAACTGGCCAACCCCCTTGGAGAAGAGCTGGCAGGAGAACTCGATGAATCAGGCGTCGATTTCCATATCACGAACGATATTAACGAAGTAGTCAGCGACCTGGATGTCATCTATATGAATTCGATCGCCTTTTTGGGCGACAGCTACCGGTCGCTGGATTCCCGGTTTAAGCTGAACCAGGATTCTGAACTGAAAGAGGACGCAGTCGTACTGCACCCGCTGGCCCGGCTGGACGAGCTGGACCCTAATCTGGATGGAACACATCACAATCTCTATTTCACCCAGGCACACGGTGCGGTATTCATGCGGCAAGCGCTGTTCATTTCCATTCTGAACCGCTTTGACCGGATCCCTTTCGACCCGATAAGCTAATCCGCCGCCGGCGAATTAGTTTGTTTTCGGGTTTGAAACCCGCCAAAGGCGGTAACCCCGCGTTAGCGGATAAATTATAAAAGAAATGTGTGGAATAAGTGGATACTGGCGGGCCGGAGGGCTTGACCAGACAGGGCCGGAACGGCTGAAAGCAATGACGGAAGTGCTGCGACACCGGGGGCCGGATGGCTTCAGGTATCATCTTGATCAGGAAAAGGGGCTGGCCATGGGGCATGCCCGGCTGTCCATTATTGATCTGGATACGGGGGATCAGCCGCTATATAATACGGACAAGACCAGGGTGTTGACTGTCAATGGCGAATTTTATGATTATAA
>DATCYD010000032.1:0-10724 GCA_036570465.1 Anseongella sp. | reverse complement strand
GCTTTTGCTTCGGCGGGTGTTTCAGCACTTGCCTCTGCGGTGGAAGCGGCTTCGGCGGCAGCTTCCGTTTCCGGAGTTGCTTCCGCTTCAGGAGCGGCTTCTGCCCCGGATGCCGGCGCCTCTTCAGAGGATGTTTCCTCCGGTTGGCCTTCAGCGGCAGCTTCGGGGCTGGCAGTGGTCTCTTCGGCTTTATTCTCTCCCGAGGTTGCTTCAGTGCCTGCCTGCAGTTCTTCGTTTAGTTCTTCCTGTTCTTTTTTTGTTGTCAATATTTTAATCTCCTTTTCCTCCGCATTTTGCGGGGACGCAAAGGTAGAAATAAAAGTCCTAAGTATCAAATAGCGAACATCTTCGGGAATAAATTATGAGGCGGATCCCTTGTCTTCTTCTATTTCCATCACCTTAAATTTTACGGAATGCCTGGCCGGCCTCACGGGCTGGCCGATTGCAGCGGCATAATTCTTTGTAAAAACAGCTCCGTAATAGAAGATCAGAGAAGCATAAAATACGAAAAGCAGCAGGAGCACGACGCTTCCGGCGGTACCGAACACCGAGGCGATATCGCTGCGGATCAAGACCCGGCCCAGGATGAATTTTCCGAGGGAGAATAGCAAGGAGGTGCAAAATCCACCCATCAAAGCTGGTTTCCATCCAATGCGAGCATTGGGAAGCAGTTTGAAAATAACACTAAACCAACACGTGATACTCAGTACGGAAAATATGAAATTGATGGACTTGATCAGGAATAAGTCTTTGCCGCCGAAAAATTCGTCGAGTTGATTTCCCAAAAAAGCCAGAAAGGCATCAGACAAGAGGGAAAGCAGAAAGAGAATTCCGCTGATCAGCACTATCAGAAAGGATAACCCGCGGCCGGCCAGCACCGAGCGGATTGAACCTCCTTCACGCACTTTTAGTTGCCAAAGATGGTTGATTGAACGTTTGATCAGGCTCATCAGGGTAGTGGCTACAAAAACAAGGAAAAGGAATCCAAAGATCGTTCTCAGCGGATCACCGGCCATGGCGCGGAAATTACTGAAGATGGTATTCACCGTTTCAGTGCTCTTTTCGCCCAGTACGGCGGAGAGTTTGCTGAATAATTCGCCTCGCAACATGTCGGGCCTGACTATCAGCCCCAAAACACTTATCAGGATAATTAAAATGGGGGGGAGAGCAAAAAGTGTAAAAAAAGCCGTCGATGAAGCGAGCTGAAGCGGATTGCTGTTGCGGTATTCCCTCACGGAGAGGGCGGCGGCTTTATATAATTCACGAAGTGAAAACACAAGCGATTGGAACTTTGCAGTCTATGATCTGTTTTTAACTTTTTCCATGATCCACTCCAGTTGTTCCCTGCGACTCATCTCTGAATTGTCGAGTACAAGAGCATCAGGCGCCTGTACCAGGGGACTCTCTTTACGGGTGGTGTCGTCCCGGTCCCGGTCCAGGAGGTTCCGGTAAACTTCTTCCAGACTAACTGTCTCTCCCTTTTTCCGTAATTCATCGTAGCGCCTTTGGGCGCGAATATGGGGTTGGGCAGTCATGAATATTTTGAGGGGGGCCTGGGGAAAGACCTTGGTGCCGATGTCACGTCCATCCATCACGATGTTTCCCTTTTTTCCCATTTCCTTTTGCAGCTTGACCATTTTACGGCGTACAGCAGGGATTGCACTCACGGTGCTGACCAAATTTGAAACAGGCATCTGTCGAATCTCGTTGCTGATGTCCCTTCCGTTCAGCCATACCTTTTCGCTTTCTTTACCGGTTCCCAGTTCTATCTGCACATCATCCAGTGCGTTGCTGATTTGTTCCGGATCTTCAAGGTCGATATTTTTTTGCAGAAAATAAAAGGTGACTGCCCGGTACATCGCACCGGAGTCCACGTAAACAAAGTCCAGTTCAGCTGCTGCTGCACGGGCCAGCGTGCTTTTCCCGCAGGAAGAGTATCCGTCTATGGCAATAATGAAAGGTGTTGACATGATTTTCCCCTGCGAAATAAAGGGTATATTTGCAGATATCCTAATGAAAGATCTGTTAAATAAAGAGGCCATCACCCGGGAGGTTTATTTTAAAACTTCCAGGAGTTCCGGCAAAGGCGGGCAGCATGTAAATAAAGTGTCCACCCGGGCCGATGCCTTCCTGGATATTCAAAACGCAAACTGCTTTACCGATGAAGAGAAACAATTGCTTTTTGAAAAGTTGGCAGCACGCATTAGTCAGGCAGGTATCCTTCAGGTAGGCTCACAGGAAGAAAGAAGTCAGTTTCTGAATAAGGAGCGGGCATTGGAAAAGCTATTGGATCTGCTGGAAAGATCGCTTAAACCGGTGAAACCAAGAAAAGCCACCAAGCCTGGCAGGGGGGCGGTTGAAAAACGCCTGCGGGAGAAAAGCGTTCGCTCTTCTAAAAAGGAGAACCGCAAAAAACCCGAGGGAGACCGGTCAGCGCTGGAATAGTCCTTAAGGATGGCAACACTGGGCAAGACGCTTGTGCTCTCTGGGGTTACCGTTTTGACCCTTTCATCCGATCCCGTCCCTTTCTTTTTACCGGATTGTAAAAAAGGCTGAACAGAAGCAGACCGGTTGCCAGAACAAGGGCAATGGACAAGCCCCGGTTTACCGATTGTTGACGGCCAATGCGCGCTTTGAGCGCGTTTTCCCGTTTTCCGGCGGCGCTGATTTGCTCTTCGTGCCTGGACGAGATAGTTTCAATGGAATCGATCCGGCCGTAAAGTGACTTTTGTAGTTGTATATTTTCTTTTTTTTCGGTTTTCTCTTGCTGGTAGTTTTCCAGCTTGCCGAAGTTCAGGATGGTGTTGTCCAGCTGAATGATTTTCTGTTGGACTTCAGCAATGTTCCGAAGGTCTTTTTTGCTTTTTCCGCCAAAAATGGCATTCTCTTCCAGGTTGAAACGTCTCCATTGCCGGATCAGATCGGTCCGCCGGTTCATTAAAGCTTGTAGTTCCGTTTTTCGGGCTTGTACCGCTGCATCCCGGGTTTGCGCTTCTGTTGGGCCGGTTTGTCCCGGGCCGGCGAAAGGCAAAAGCAGGAAGAGGGTAAATGACAGTAGTAGTTTTCGTGGCATCATGAGGAAAAATAGTAATTTTAGCGGACTAATGAAGAAACTTTTAATCGCCAACCGAGGAGAAATAGCATTGCGGATCATGCGTTCGGCGAAGGAAATGGGTATAAACACCGTTGCGGTCTATTCCGAAGCCGACCGCCGGTCCCCGCATGTACAGTTTGCCGATGAAGCAATCTGTATTGGGCCTCCACCCGCCAATGATTCATATCTGTCGGTGGAAAAGATCCTGGAAGCCTGCCGTAAGACAGGAGCGGATGCCGTTCATCCGGGTTACGGCTTCCTTTCTGAAAACGCTGCTTTCGCGAGGGCATTGGAGCAAGCAGGGGTGATCTTTGTGGGCCCGCCTCCGGCAGCCATCGAAATGATGGGAAATAAACTGGAGGCAAAGGAAACAGCCCGCAGTCAGGGTGTGCCATTGGTTCCCGGGACCAAGTCTGCCATCCGGGATACTGCCGAAGCACTGGAGATTGCCCGGGAGATTGGTTTTCCTCTACTGGTCAAAGCGGCTGCCGGAGGGGGCGGGAAGGGCATGCGCATCATTGAATCTATTAATGAAGTAGAGGAACAGATAATGCTGGCTATCAGTGAGGCAACTTCTTCTTTTGGTGATGGATCGGTGTTTATTGAAAAATACGTGACCGCTCCCCGGCATATTGAGATTCAGGTGCTGGCTGATTCCCATGGGAATGTTCTGCATCTTTTTGAGCGGGAGTGCTCCGTACAGCGGCGGCACCAGAAGGTGATCGAAGAAGCGCCCTCTTCCGTGCTGACTCCGGCAATCCGGGAAGAGATGGGCAGAAGCGCCGTAGCCCTATGTAAAGCCTGTGGATATGTTGGGGCAGGAACTGTTGAGTTCATTTTCGACGAAAACCATCATTATTATTTTCTTGAAATGAATACCCGTTTACAGGTGGAGCACCCTGTAACCGAGCTGATCACAGGTATTGATCTGGTAAAGGAACAGTTGAAGATCGCCAGGGGAGAAGCACTGTCTTTCAAGCAGGAAGATCTCCGTATTGAAGGACATTCCATTGAACTCAGGGTGTATGCAGAAGACCCTTCTACTGGTTTCCTGCCCGATATCGGAACGATCCAGCATTATCGTTTGCCACAGGGCCCGGGCATCCGGGTGGACGATGGTTATGAAAACGGCATGGAAATACCGATCTATTATGATCCAATGATTGCCAAGCTTGTAGTTCATGGGAGTAGCAGGAAGGAGGCCATCTCCCGGATGATCAGAGCCATAGGTGAGTACCGGATTGCAGGAGTGCAGACGACCCTTGCTTTTGGGGATTTTGTAATGCGCCATCCTGCTTTTGTCTCGGGCCGGTTCGATACACATTTTGTAAAGGATCATTTTCAACCGGAGTCGGGAGCATCAACAGAATTAAATGATATAGGTGAATCAATAGTTTCATCTATCATATCATACAACCTGATTAATAGTTTATTAAAAAACAAAAAATGCCAAAATGTCAGGCCATTAACGAACAGCGCCTGGGTCAGGAACAGGCGAAATTCATGAATTTTCACACATAGAAAGCTACCTGCATGTTTACAGGAATAATTGAAGCCATGGGAGTTGTCACCTCCCTGAATAAAGACAAGGATAACCTTCACATGACGATGGAGTCAGAGTTGGCCTCTGAGCTTAAAATTGATCAGAGCCTTTCTCATAACGGCGTTTGTTTGACTGTTGTAGGGACCGGCCCTGAGAGTTATACGGTTACCGCGATTGGGGAAACCCTTCTCCGCAGCAATCTGGGCCTATTGCATGAGGGAGACCGGGTCAATCTGGAGCGTTCCATGCAGATGAACGGACGCCTGGACGGCCATATCGTACAGGGACATGTGGATCAGACGGGGATTTGTCTGGAGATCAACGAACAGAACGGCAGTCATTTATTGACGTTCGGTTATACACCTTCTCCCGGTAATCTAACCGTTGAAAAAGGATCCATATGTGTGAACGGTGTCAGCCTGACGGTGGTTGATTCGTTCACCGACCGTTTTTCAGTGGCCCTGATCCCTTATACGTTTACACATACCAATTTTTCTGAATTAACGCCTGGAGACACCGTAAACCTCGAGTTTGATGTGATCGGAAAATACGTCCACCGGCTAATGAATTTATAAATGAAACTGACCAGATTCACCTACCTGCTCTTCACTACGGGCCTGGTTTTCTTATGCAGCTGCGGAAACAACAACCCTAAGGATGCCGGCAATTACCAGGAAAGCAAATCCTGCATTGAAAAGGAACTTGAGCTAAGCGACAGAAAAGCAAAGCGGATTCGACGACGGATCCATGCGGAAGCGAAAGCCGCAAGTATTGATTCAATTTTCCGCATTAAACGAAAAGAAGGATTCAACGGCAATGTGCTGATTGCCCAGCAAGGTGTTAAGATCTATGAAAAGTCGTTTGGTTATGGTAACATGAGGAAGCGCGATTCCCTCACGCTGGATTCACGGTTTCAGTTAGCTTCCATGTCCAAAACGTTTACCGCCGTAGCCACGCTTTTGCTGAAGGAACATGGGCACCTGAGCCTTACTGATACGGTTCAGCAGTATTACCCTGATTTTCCTTACAATGGAGTATCGATTGCTGATTTGCTTTCACACCGGAGTGGTTTGCCTAATTACATGTATGCTTTTGACGATAGTCTGGGAAGGGTGGATACACCGCCTGATAATGCCCGTATCATGCATTGGTTCGAAATTGCCGATCCGGTGGTGAAACCCTACAGCGGCCCGGACCGCCGGTTTGCCTATAATAATACCAATTATGTGGTTCTGGCATCTATTATTGAAAAGATCACAGGGATGAAATACGGGGAATTTCTGAAGATGGCCATCTTTGATCCCCTCGGAATGAAAAATACCTGGACTGCAACCGACCCGTCTGATTCCATTGAGATTAATGGCACCACAGGGTACGATCGGGGAAGGCCAGTTCCGAAGGATTTTTTCGATGGGGTGGTAGGCGATAAGGGCATTTATTCTACCGTGGAAGATCTCTTCATCTGGTATAAAGCGCTGAATTCGGAATGCTTGCTGACCAGGGAAACACTGAAAGAAGCCTTCACTCCACGCAGTTTCGAACGCCCGGGAGTAAAAAATTATGGTTACGGCTTTCGTATGTATCTGGAAGAAGACAATAAACCGGAATACATTTATCACAACGGCTGGTGGAAAGGCTATAGCTCGTTGTTCTGGTTTAGCCCAAAGGATGAATTCATCATCATCATCCTGGCCAACCGGTACAACGGAACCGTATATCGGATCAAGGAATTGCTCCCCTTGCTGCACGGCCATCAGAATGGGGCGAATGTAGAAGAAGAAATTCGTGATTAAATTTAAGTGTCGTATTGAGGGTATTCTGCCGGCCCAAGACTTGTAATTTTTGTTTCTGGCTGCTTTAAAAAAATATTCGCATAGCCCCACTATGCTCAGATTTTTTGCATTGCCATAAACAGAAATTACTTCGCCTTAACCGGCATGATACCCTCAATACGACACTGTGTGTCGTGGCCCGCGCGCCTGGTGTATTATTTGATCGCGTCGAACGCGGTCTGGATATCGGCTTTGATATCTTCGATATGCTCGATACCGAGGGAGATCCGGAGCTGATTCGGTTCCACACCGGCGGCTTTCTGCTCCTGATCGCTGAGTTGCTGGTGTGTGGTGGCCGATGGCTGGATGATCAGGGTCTTGGTATCCCCGACATTGGCCAGATGACTAATCAGCTGAAGGTTGTCAACGAATTTTTCGGCCTGTGCCTTGTCTCCTTTAATGTTGAATGAGAAGACTCCGCCAAAACCGTTTTTCAGGTATTTTTTAGCCAGTTCGTGGTATTTATTGCCTGGAAGACCGGGGTAATTGACGCTTTCAACCTGTGGGTGATCTTGCAACCATTTCGCAAGTTCCAGCGTGTTGTCAACCGTGCGCTGTACCCGCAGTGAAAGTGTTTCCAGGCCTTGCAGGAACAGGAAGGTATTGAAGGGGCTTGGAGCCGGGCCCAGATCGCGTAATCCTTCCACGCGCGCGCGGATGGCAAAAGCGATGTTGGGCAGTCCCAATGGGTTGCCTTCTCCGAATACTTCCCAGAAATTTAATCCGTGATATCCTTCAGAAGGTTCAGAGAACTGAGGGAATTTTCCATTTCCCCAGTTGAAGTTGCCCGCATCTACGATCACACCGCCGATGCTGGTGCCATGTCCGCCAATCCATTTGGTAGCCGCTTGTACCACAACGTTCGCACCGTAATCGATTGGCCTGCAGAGATAACCTGCGGCTGCAAAGGTGTTGTCAACGATCAGAGGAATGTCATGTTTGCGTGCCAGGGCAGAAAATGCTTCAAAATCCGGAATGCTAAAACCGGGGTTCCCAATCGTTTCCAGGTAAATGGCTTTCGTCGTATCATCAATCTGTTTCTCAAAACTTGAGGGATCGTTCACATCGGCAAAACGTGCATCCATTCCCAGGCGTTTGAACGTGACCTTGAACTGATTGTAAGTTCCGCCGTATAAATGAGAACTTGTCACAAAATTCTCACCAGCCTGCAGGATGTTATGCAAAGCAAGTAGCTGGGCGGACTGTCCTGAAGCCGTTCCAAGAGCCGACACACCGCCTTCAAGGGCAGCTACCCGCTTTTCGAATACATCGGTCGTGGGGTTCATGATCCGCGTGTAGATGTTGCCGAATTCCTTCAGGGCAAATAGGTTAGCACCGTGTTCGGCACTGTTGAAGACAAAAGATGTCGTCTGGTAAATGGGGACTGCGCGAGCGTTGGTGGCTGAGTCGGGTTCCTGACCTGCATGTACCTGCAACGTCTCAAATCGATAATTAGATGCCATTTTTATTGAATTAAAAATTAAGTAAGAAAATTTTTCGGAAGGGGCTTAAGCTCCGCCGTGGTGTCCAAATGTAAATGATTGCCAGCAATAAAAAAAATAAGTTCAAAAAAACCCATAGACTAAGTAGGGTATTGGGCTAAAACAGGATTTGATGGTCCCGGTCTTCAATGGGCACCTGGCTGATGAATTTGGTAAAGACATCGGTATCATAATCGGAATAGGTGCCGAAGGCATCCAGCAGGTATCCCTTTTTTCCGCCGGCCATTTCCACCGCGTATAACACTGACATGTCTGCCGGATCGGAAATGCCTTCAAATCGAAATATACGGACAATCAACAGGTCTTTTGGTTTGAATACTTCTCCGCTTGATTGCAACTCACCACCCTGGCGGGTAATGCGAAGTTCCTGATCGTATCCTTTTTCTGCCAGCTTTTTCATGACGCCGGACAGGGTTGACATTTCACTCGGATCGCTCATGATGATTTTTTACATAAGCGCTGCAAAAACCAAACCTTTTTTTCCAGGCTTGCTTTCAATCGGTTCCTTACGATCTTCGCGCCAGGGGCATTTCACCCGCTTGGCGTTATTTTTTCGAGCGGGAAGCGGCTTTTGTTTTTTGTTGTTGCTGCTGTTTCATCATTTCTTCCAGGCGAGCCTGGAACTTCGATTTTTTGTTGGCATTGGGACGTTTCTTGTTATCCTGCAGCTTTTGGTGGATGGCATCCTCGTTAATAAAGCTCCGGATGATGAACTGCTGGCTGAAAGTAATTAAGTTGGCGCAGAGATAATAGTAATTCAGACCTGCCGGGTAACTGTTGAGGAAGCCCAGGAACATGATGGGCATAATATACCCAATGTACTTCATCTGACCGGTAACACCAGAAATCTGGTTGTTCATATACGTATAAATGAGCGTCGATACCGTCATCAGAATACACATCAGGCTTAAATGGTCCCAGCCTAAAATGGGAATCTCAAATCCGAACTTAAAAAATTCATCATAGGTGGCCAGGTCCTTTACCCAAAGAAAGGATTCTTGCCGCAGCTCAAAAGAGGAAGGGAAAAAATAGAAGAAGGCCAGAAGGATGGGCATCTGCAGCAGCATGGGGAGGCAGCCGCCCAGCGGATTTACACCGGCGCTCTTGTAGAGCTTCATGTATTCCTGTTGTACCTTGGTTGGCTCATCCTTGAACTTTTCCTTGATCTCGTCCATCTCCGGTTTCAGCACGCGCATTTTTGCCTGGGAAATGTATGAGCTGTAGGTCAGCGGGAATAATACCATTTTCAGAAGCAGGGTAAGGATCAGAATAATGATCCCATAGCTAAGGTTGGTATTATCCAGCCAATTGAATACCGGAATTACCACCCAGCGGTTGATCCATTTCAGGGGTCCCCAGCCTAATTGGACCTGGTCTTCCAGGTCATAGCCGACTTCTTTCAGCGTATTAAAATGGCTTGGGCCAAAGTAAAACTGCATGGCGAAGTTTTCCGAAGGCTGGTGTCCGAAGGGAATAGCCAGCGTCGCAGAAGTGGTCTTGATGATATTTTCTTTAGTCACATCGGTGACTACCGAAGCCTTTCCGCCCTGGAATGGCGTTTCCGCGATCAGGGATGAAGTGAAAAAATGCTGTTTAAAAGATAGCCATTTGACCGGACCTTGCAGATCTTCTTCATCGTCCTTATTCTCTTTGAGCCGGTCCACTTCACTGTCCAGTTTATAATATACTGTAGAATAACGCTGCTCGGCCGGCATGTCTTTTTCCTGTTGCAACAGGTCAGCGGTCCATTGCAGGTTTACCTGGCTGACATCGGGTGAGATTGCCTGCTGCATGCCCTGCATGCGGATGTCGAAATCAACCAGGTACTTGTCTGGTTGCAGGCTGTAAATGTATTCAATGTATTGATCAGGACCGTAATTCAATCGCATTACTGCCTTGCCGGCAGCGCCTGACTGCTCACCTGTGCCCGGTTGGGGAACAAAATAGAGATCATTGGTAGAATAATTCCTGTGGTTGACGAAAAGGTTCAGCCCGAAGCTGTTGCCGGCGCCTTTGAATAAAACAAGAGGATCACCGTTCCAGCGTTTTTCATTTTTCAGTTCTACTGAAGCAATTCTTCCACCGCGGGTTGAAAGCGTGAGTTTCAGGACTTCGTTTTCGAGGGTAATCAACTGCTCCTCTCCGTCCAGTGCGCTCCCGAAGGGGCCGCTCAGCAGGGCGGAATCAATGATTTTTTCAGCAGGGACAGCCGGGCTGTCGATGGAAGCGGGCTGTTGCACCTGTGCCGCGATATTTTTCAGAGAATCCTGCAGGATCTGCTCCCGTTTCAGTTCCGCTTCCGATGGCCTCATAAAATAGGTAAAGCCCAGCAGGATGACGGCAATGAGGAGTAATCCGGTAAAAGTATTTCTATCCATTATAGTCTATTCTATCGATCGGTAATTTTACAGTTTACGGGGCCGGTGTTCGGCTTTGTGGATTTTGGCCGCTTCTACAAATTTAACAAAAAGCGGATGTGGATTGGCAACGGTACTTTTAAGTTCCGGGTGGAATTGACAGCCTACAAACCAGGGATGGTCTTTCAGCTCTACCAGTTCCACCAGTCCGGAGTTAGGGTTGATCCCTGAGGATATCATGCCTCCATCGTTGTATTGCTTCAGATATTTATTATTAAACTCGTAACGATGACGGTGCCGTTCTGATATGCGGGCCTTCCCGTATGCCGCCCAGGCTTTGGTTCCCTTTTTTATATCGCAAGGGTATGCCCCCAGTCTCATGGTGCCGCCCTTTTT
>DATCYD010000031.1:0-3085 GCA_036570465.1 Anseongella sp. | reverse complement strand
AGCCGAGACTTGTTACCTCGTTCTTTGCAAAATTTGTTACGTTCAAACCAAGCGCATAGCCGAGCTCCCCGCTTCTGTTCGTGAAATTCAAATTTAGTTCTACGCCTTGATTGACCATTTCCGCGGCGTTTTGCGCGGCTAGGCTGTTAACACCCAGGGAGCCGGGGATTGGAAAATTGGTATAGAGTATATTGAAACTCCTCCGGTTAAAGAAATCTGTTTCAAGCGTCAGCCGGTTATTGAAGAATGCGGCATCCAGTCCAATGTCGTATTGCTCGCTCGTTTCCCACAGGATTGTTGGGTTGGCTAAGCTTGTTAATGCGACGCCGCTGACAATGATGTCGTTGCCAAGTATATAGTCGAGCCCCGCGTTATAGGTCTGGTCGTATATATAGTTTCCGATACCATTGTTGCCTGTGCGCCCCCAGCTCCCGCGCAGTTTCAGGCTGGAAAAGATGTTGGATGCAAACAGGTTTTCGAGGAAAGGCTCTTCCGATACCCGCCAGCCTGCTGAAAACGAGGGGAAGGTGCCGTATCGGTTCCCCGGGCCAAATTTGGATGACCCATCGCGACGTATATTCGCTTCGAAGAGGTACCGTCCGAGGTAGCTGTAATTCACCCGTCCAAAGAAGGATTGCATTGCTTGCTCGCTGGCGCCACCGGAGACGGCCGGATTAGCAACTCCGCCGGCGTTGAATTCCTGCAGGTTATCGGAGGGAAAACTTTCCAGTGAGCCGCGGAAGTTGTCCGACCGGTCATAGATGACGGAATGCCCGGCCATAAGCTGCAGGCGGTGATCCGTAAATTCGGTTTGATAACGTAAGAGGTTTTCGCTCATCAACCGGTAATGCTTGTTGAAGCTGTTGGATAACGAATTTTGATCATTGAAACTCATGATATTATTATCATAGTCTCTCTTCTCTACGGTGGGACGGAAATTGGTTTCGTCGTAGAAATCAAGATTAAGTGTACCGGCAGTTTCAAAGCTGAAATTTCCAAAAGTAGCTTTGATGCTCAGGCGGTCGTTGATGCTGTAGTCGTGCGAGGTGAAATCTCCCAGCTCACCGAGTTGCATCGGTTGGAATTCGGTTCCCAATGAGGGGTTGATATTTTGCCATGCGCCATCGACAAAGCCGTAACCACCGTGCGAATAATAGGCAGGGATGGTAGGGGCATTTCTGCGGAACGAATAGATCATATTGTTGACCACATTAGGTCCGCCCGATGGTCCTGTGAACTTCTTCAAGGCTCCGTTAAGGTTGTTATTGATGGTCAGCCAGTTTTTAAGTCTGGACTGAACGTTGGCCCGGAAGTTATACCGGTCCAGATGGAATTTGCCGATAACGACGGAGCCCTGATCCATATAGCCCAGTGAAAACCGGTAAGTGGTATTTGCGCTGCCGCCCGATAAGGCCAGGTAATGATTCTGCATGGGTGCGTCCCGAAGTGTTTCTTCCGCCCAGTCAGTATTCGTGAACTGATCAGGGTTGGAGCCGTCCCGGATTTGCTGCATTTGTTCTTCTGTGTACCGCGGATTGAAGGCCTTTCCGTCGGCTTGGTTTTCGAACTTCTCGTTCATCAATTCGGCGTATTGGATCGCGTTCAGGTAGGTAGGCATGATCGTGGGACGCTGGAAGCCGAAGTAATTGTTGTATTCAACACGGAAATTAGAAGCTTCGCCTTGTTTGGTGGTGACCACAATGACACCGTTTGCCCCGCGTGCACCATAAATGGCTCCCGCGGATGCATCCTTCAGCACGGTAATCGATTCGATATCAGCCGGGGCCAGCCGGTTGAACTCTCCCAGGCCATCGAATTGCATGCCATCGATCACGACGAGCGGCGCTGAGTTGCCAAAAGTTCCGAGTCCGCGTATATTAATGGATGAGCCGTCAGAGCCCGGCAGTCCCCCGCCCTGGGTAAGCTGGACGCCTGAAAATCGTCCATACATAAGCTGGGCCGAATTTGTGACCGGGGTGTTGACTACACTGTCCAGCCGAAGGGTTTGTACCGATCCGGTAAGGTTCACTTTTTTCTGCGTGCCGTAACCGATCACTACGATCTTGTCCAGTTCCTCGTTGGAGATCTGCAACGCTACGGTAAGGTGTGTCCGGCCGTTTAGTGGGATATCCTGTGACCGGTAGCCCAGGAAGGAGAAGCGAACCGTGCTTTGCAGACTGTTGACCGTTAATGAAAAATTTCCATCCTGATCGCTCGAAGCCCCATTGCTGGTGCTGACCTCGGAGATGTTGACGCCGGGAAGGGGGGAGTTGTCCGTGGCATCTCTGACGGTACCCTGAATAACGGTCTGGGCATGTAGGGGACCTGCAAGCAGCAGCAATGGTAGCAGCAGCCGGAAGCTGCGCAGTCTTTGCATTGAAAATGTAAAAAATCGCATAGTATATGGTTATGGGTCGATAAATTTGAAGTAAAGGTAGATAGAACCCTGTAGCGTGCAGGGGCATATGGATTCAAATAGAGGGGGCGTTGATTCAAATTCCTGTGCCAGTGCCCATGGCTTCCGTGTTGTGCGCTAAAGGTAATGAAATGTCACAAATTATGAAGCCCGGTCCTGTTTAAACAGGGATAGGACTCCAATATTTTTTCTTACTTTTACGCCTCATGAAGGTGGTATGCTATATACTTACTGTCTATTTTCTTTCCCTGACAGGTGTTCCCTGTGCAGATCGGGCACCCTCGTCATTTGAGCCGGATCATGTGTCTCTGTCGATCAGCAATGCGGGTGATTCCTGCGGGCATAATGACGCCGGCGATAATTGTTCTACCTTATGCGGATGCCAATGCTGTCAGGTTCATGTGCTGGTGGTGCAGCAGGTGGCATTAAGTCCTTCTGAAACTATATCTGCCGATCATATTAACAACATTCTCCATTTCACTAATGCGGTGATCTCTCCTTTTCTAAGGCCTCCCATCGCCTGATCTTTTGCTCCCGGAACAACGAGCGGGTTTTCCCCTGTAACGTGCCCGGTTTTCCGGGCTGTTTCTCGTGGTTTCCGGCTGTTTCTTATCCTTTGAGGTCATAAATTAATCCGTATGATTGATAAAATCATTCTATTCTCTATCA
>DATCYD010000030.1:0-23401 GCA_036570465.1 Anseongella sp. | reverse complement strand
CACATCCGGTTTATCAATCCCCATTCCAAAGGCATTGGTAGCCACCATCACCCGGATCTTGCCCTGCAACCAACCATCCTGGGCGGACTCCCGCTTTTTTACAGCCATACCTGCATGGTAGCAGGCAGCGGAAATGCCATTTTTTCTCAGGAATGATGCGGTCTCTTCCGTTTGCCGGCGGTTACGGACGTACACAATACCTGTACCCTCCTGTCTCCGGCATACATTCAAAAGTCGTCCTCGTTTGTTCTCTTCCTGTAATACCAGATAAGCCAGGTTTCGCCGCGCAAAGCTGGTGCGCATCACGGTGTCCTTCCGGAAATGTAACTGCCGGCAAATATCCGCTTCCACACTTCTGGTTGCCGTGGCTGTCAGGGCCAGAAAGGGCACTTCCGGATGAAGGTCACGCAGGGAAGCAATTTCCAGATAAGCCGGCCTGAAATCATGCCCCCACTGGGAAATACAATGTGCTTCATCCACAGCGATCAGGCTTACATTCATCCGGCTGATGCGTTCCCGGGCCAGTTCTGTTTTAAGTCGTTCAGGTGAAAGGTACAGGAATTTGACAGGCCCGTAGATGCAATTGTCAAGCAAGGTGTCTATTTCCTGAAGCTGCATACCTGAAAAGATCGCTACCGCTTTTATACCTCGTTTACGGAGCTGTTCAACCTGATCCTTCATCAGGGCGATCAGTGGCGACACCACAATACAGATGCCCGGCCGGGCTAGCGCCGGCACCTGGTAACAAACGGACTTTCCTCCGCCGGTAGGCATCAGCGCCAGGGTATCGTTTCCATCAAGTACCGACCGGATAATGTCTTCCTGCAGCGGCCGGAAGTTTTCAAAGCCCCAGTAAGTTTTAAGAATATCCTGTATGTTACCCATTCAGACAGGCCGCACCTGGCCTTCTCCACGGACGATCCACTTGTAACTGGTTAATTCATCCAGCCCCATGGGACCCCGGGCATGAAGTTTCTGTGTACTGATCCCGATCTCCGCTCCCAGTCCAAACTGAGCGCCGTCAGTAAACGCGGTAGAGGTGTTGGCATATACCGCCGCCGCATCCACCGAGCGCAGAAAATGCTCAATATGATCTGCATCGTTCGACAGGATCGCCTCACTGTGTCTTGAGCTGTATCGGGCAATGTGCTCCAGGGCATCCGGCAAATCTTCGACGGTTTTTACAGCCATTTTCAGAGAAAGGAATTCCGTCCCGAAATGTTCGGGTTTTGCCTCGTTCAGAAGGCGAGCGGGATATGCCTCTTTCAGCGCCTGCCAGGCAGGGCCGTCAGCATACAAAACTACTTCATTTTCGGCCATGGATTTCAGCAATACAGGCAGGTCGGAAGTCCGGCTCCGGTGAACCAGCAAACAGTCAAGCGCATTGCACACACTTGGACGGCGTGTTTTTGCGTTCAGGATAATGGCTGCACCAGCTTCCAGATCAGCGCTTTCATCAAAATAAGTATGAACAATCCCAGCGCCTGTCTCAATGACCGGCACTTTTGCATGCTCACGTACATAATTGATCAGGTTTTGACTTCCCCTGGGAATAACCACATCGATATATCCCACGGCGCCCAGTAAGGCTTCTGTACTTTCCCGTTCCGGAGGAAGCAAGGTGGCCATGTTAGGGTTCATGCCATGCCGGTTTAGCACTTCATGAATGACCGAGATAATGGCCCGGTTAGAAGCTGCCGCATCGCTTCCGCCTTTAAGTACCGCTACATTGCCTGTTTTAAAACAGAGGGCAAATACATCAAACGTTACGTTTGGCCGGGCTTCATATACAATGCCTACCACGCCCAGGGGTACACTCACCCGGGAAACCTGCAAGCCGTTCTCCAGTTTTCCTTCAGATAAAACGCGTCTAAGCGGATCCGGAAGTTCACTAACACGGGCAATATCGGCGGCGATACCAGCAATTCGTTCGGTAGTCAGTTTCAACCGGTCATAGCGCGGATCGGACGGATCCATGCGCGCCAGGTCCTTTTTATTTTCCTGCAGGAGGAACTCGGTTTTTTCGACAGCCGCCTGCGAAACATCTTTCAGCACCTGAATAACAGATCCAGCCTCCAGGCTGACCATATCCCGGGATGCTGCCCGGGCCTTTTCAAAAAATGCACTGTATTCCATGTCTTTTCAAAGTAAAAATAAATAATCGTAATGCACCAGCGGTTTTTGCTTTTTTTGCCCCAGCCGTTCCCGGGCCTTTTCCGAACCGTATTCTGCGATTCCCAAACCTACCAGTGTGCCCTCCTCATCCATAAGGCGAATAACATCTCCTTTCTGGAAATCCGCTTTCACGGAAACGATGCCCACCGGCAGCAAGCTGTTGGCACGCGCCGAAGTCAGCGCTTGCTTTGCCCCTTCGTTGATCAAAACCGAACCTTTCGCGTTGTGTCCGGCATGGGCAATCCACTTTTTTTTGCCGGAAGCGCTCTTTTTGGGCAGAAAACGAGTGTGGGGAATGGAGCCATTCAGCACTCGGGTCAGGACATCGGGTGCGGTTCCATTGGCGATATGCACTGAAATACCCAGTGCGGCTGCTTTTTTGGCAATTCCGGACTTGGTGATCATCCCCCCCCTGCCAAACTGGGAACGGTGCGCAGAAACAAAGGAAGAAAACACCATGGACGAATCGTGCACCTCTTCGATTAATTCCGAGCCCTCTTCCCCGGGAACTCCCCGGAAAATCCCATCCACATTGGTTAATATAAGCAGGGCCTGAGCGTTCAGCATCGAGGCAATCAGCCCGGCAAGTTCATCATTATCAGTAAACATCAGCTCAGTAACCGAGATCACGTCATTCTCGTTCACCACCGGAACTACGTTGTGCTGAAGTAATATCTCAAAACAATTCTTCATGTGAAGGTAGTGCAGCCGGTCGCGGAAATCTTCCTTGGTGACCAGCACCTGCGAACACAGCGTCTGATGCTGGGCAAAAAATCGGGCAAATGCATTGATCAGATGTACCTGTCCGGTAGAAGCCAGCAACTGCCTGGCAGCCACGGTGTCGTATTTTCCAGAATCATTGATCAGACTTCTTCCGAAAGCCACCGCCCCGGAAGACACCAGAATAATTTCCATCCCTTCCTTACGTAAACGAGCCACCTGCTCCACAAGTTGCTCAATTCGCTCCAGATCGGGCAAACGATCCTTTCGGGTAAGCACATTGGATCCAATCTTAACGATAATTCGTTTATAGGGTAATTGCATGACGTGATCAAAACCGTAAATGTACGTGAAGTTTTCATGAAAAAATGGTTCTGGCATGAATTTTTCAACCTTTATGTAAAACACAAACCGGATGTTGCAACTCAAGTCAAATCTCATTCTGATCACAGCAATGATCCTGGTGATTAGCTCCTGCCAGCAGACACCTGACTTTGGAAAGGCCCTTTCCCGGAAATTTAATAACCCATCTCTAAAGCATCTGAGCCTGGAGGAAGTGGCTCCTTTCCTCGAGAAAAAACTATTAAAAGCACGAAACACGGAAACCGGGACGCTGCTTGCCGCGGGTTACCATAACCGCTCTTATACGCCGGTATTTCTGCAACGATATCTTCCTGGAAATGGAATGGAATTACTTCTGGAACACATCAATGCGGCAGGCGAACATGGCCTGGATCCGGTCATATTCCGGCCCAATCGCCTTCTGGAATTAATGGATACTCTTCAAAACAGAAAAGCATTGGCTACGCCTGAAGCCACCGCAGAAATGGTAGCTGAACTAGAATTGCAGCTGGCCGGCACACTGGCCCGATATTCCAACGCACTTCTGTTTGGAATCACCAACCCTTCGAAAATTTATCCTCGTTATTACACAGACACCGGCCGGCCGGACAGCGCTTCCATGGACCGTTTGTTCAATGCCCGGGAGCCGGAAAGCTGGCTGGACAGCATTCAGCCAGTGCGCCCGGAATACCTCTTTCTTCAAAAAGAACTGGCACGCTTGCAGGAACCGGCTGAAAACGCAGCAGTTGATACTACTTCCGGGGGAACCCTTCGACAAACACTGGTGGTGAATCTGGAGCGTCTTCGCTGGAAAACACAACCTGACTCCCTCAGGGAAGCAGGTAAATATGTTGAAGTGAATATTGCCGCTTACCGCCTCTATGTAATGGAAAATGGAAAACCTGTCCTGGACATGAAAGTATGTGTTGGTGAACCAAGCCGGCGCTGGCAAACGCCACAATTGAACAGTCTGATTGAACGGGTCCAGGTTAATCCGGTCTGGAACATCCCTGAAAGTATAGCATCCAGGGAAATTATGTCTCTTGCTGCTGCTGATCCCTATTACCTGGAAAATGCCAATATTGACGTGTACAGAAACGGAGAAAAGATTGAAGATTCGCGAAAGATCAATTGGGATGAAGTAAGCGGGAAAAATTCAGCCTATCGTTTCAAACAGCGCCCGGGAAGTAAAAACGCTCTTGGTAAGATCAAGTTTCTTTTCGATAACCAGAGCAGTGTTTACCTGCACGACACCCCGGCAAAAGCGGCTTTCGATAAAGAAAAACGCGCAGTCAGCCATGGGTGCGTGAGGTTGGAAAAACCCCTGGAACTGGCTCGCGCCTTGTTCGGCGAGGGGCCCGGATTTGAAAAGATCAAATCAGAAATGAGCAAAAAGGATCCCGAGGCCCGGAATATTAAACTACCGCAGGAAATTCCGGTTTACCTGACCTATTACACGTTCCACATCAATCAGAACGGCAGGCTCCAGGTATTTCCGGATGTTTATGGCCTGGATAAACTGGTACTGGAAGAGCTGAAAGCCACCGCTATCTTCCCTGCCAAACGGCTGTAACCGGCCGCAGCAGCAGTATCCAGGTAAGCGGACCGGTACCTGTCTCCGGGACCGTGAATAAACAGAACGGTTTTTCCTTTGATATGATCGATGATGCCATCACTTAAAGCCTCCGGAACCGCTGGACAGCCGAAGCTTCTTCCCAGCCTGCCTGCCCGTTGAATGAAAGATTGACTCACGTAGCTGGCCCCATGCAGAACAATGGCACGGTCACGGGCGTTACAGTTGAAACCCGGATCCATGCCGTCCAGACGAAGTGATCGTCCGTGTTTCCCTCTATAAACCTCTCCGGTTACGTAAAAGCCCAGGCTACTTTGATGGGAAGATGTGGTATTTGAAAAGCGGGTGGCAATAGCACCTCCACTACCCTTTCCATGGGCAACCAGGGTATGGTATAGCAGACGCTTTTCCTCAAGGTCGATGATCCACAAGCGCTTCTCCCGACTGGGTTTGGTAAAATCGACAATACTAAGCACCTGTTTACCCTCGGGGACACGACCCATAGCCTTGAGATTATAAAAGCCGGTTAGCGCTTGCCTGAAAACCGAAATATCAAGTCCTGTTTTTGCCAGGGAAAATTCCCCGTAAAACTCCTTTACACGCTGCGCATAACTTACTGTGTTAATTTTAGTCTCACCCGGGATTTCGTCAACCGGCCGGCGGTGTGATGCAGCTGAACCGCCCGAAGATCCGACAGAATCCACATTGATCGTGATAGACCCCGGCGCTACCGTCCAGGCGCTGATAGCACCGGCACTGATTATTCCCCCCAACAACAACATCCCTCCCAGGTAGCATGTAACTTTGCTTTTCCTCTTCATCTTAATCCTTCCCATCATAAAATATTTCTCATTGCAAGCGAACATAGGCATACCCTGAACGATCATTTTTCAGGTACGGTCCATAAATAGATACGGGTGCCGTTTACCGTTCGGGTTTCATCGGGTTCCCAGTCCCCCATATCAAAGGCGTGTGAAACAATCCGTGTCCCGGGTTTAAGCTGTTTGAGCAAGATGGGACGCAGTTTCATATTAATCGTTGATAATAAATATAACGTAACTACCGAAGCCTCACTAAAATCCGATTCAAAAAGGTCTGCCTTAATGAATTTCACCTTTTTTCCGACGCCAGCCTTTTTTGCATTCTCCGTGGCCTCAGTGATCCGTTCAGGGTCAATATCAATGCCTGTACCTGTAGCTCCATACTTTTTTGCCGCTGTGATAACAATACGCCCGTCTCCACAACCCAGATCATACACTACATCCCTGGCGGTTACTCCGGCCAGATCCAGCATGGCGTTTACCACTTCCTGGCTGGTAGGAACATAAGGAACATCCAGATCAGGTGTTTCCTGCGCGTTGACGGTGCTTATTATGCACGCAATAAGTAACAAAATCTTCCAGGTGCTCTTTAATCTTTCCATACCCGTAACAATTTGAAAGACTGTCCTTTTTGAAACGTTATTCTTAAAAAAACGTTTGATCTCATATTTTATTTTGACATCAACCCGATGCCGGCAAAAAGAACAGCTACACCCACCAATGCTCCAGGACCGGTATATGCCAGGCTGGAATACAGCAGCCAGGCGCTGGTGCCACAAAAGACCAACGGTACCCAGGGGTAGAGCGGAACACGGAAAGGCCTCGGTTTTTCCGGTTCTTTCTTTCGGAGCACCATCAGAGAAATACCTGTCATCAGGAAAAAGAACCAGAAAACCGGCGCTGTATATTCTACGATAGTCTCAAAACCCTTTCGTGTAATGAAACCAAGCCCAACCAGCGCGAGAGAGATCAATCCCTGCACCAGGAAGGCGTTCACCGGACCGGAAGCCCGCTTGTTCCAGGTACCCAGCATTCTGAACGAAGGAAAATCTCTTCCAAGGGCGTAATTGGACCTCGCACCTGTAAAAATAGACGCGTTTGCCGAAGTAAGGGCAGAAACGGCCACCAGCACGCCAATAGCCACCAACCCGGCCTCTCCAAATGCCAGTCGCATCACCTCCGCGGCTACGGTTTCTGTATCGGATACCCCGTTTATTCCTAATACCCGGAGGTAGGCCCAATTCACCAGCAAATAAAGCAGAGTAATGACGAACAAGCCACCGATCAGCACGCTAACCATACCCTTATTCCCGCGGCGTAATTCAGCCGATATATAAGCCGCCTCGTTCCAGCCTCCGAACGTGAGCAGTACAAACACCATGGCCAGTCCCGTGGATGAAGAAACACCGGAAGTTGCTGATACCAGCCCGCTCCCGTGGACATCCGGAATAGTATGGGGAGGGGCAAAAAAGAACCCCGCAGCCGCTACGAGCAATACTCCCAGTACCTCCACAGCGGTGAGCGCCTTCTGAGTACCTGTACCGGTGCGCAAGCCGGCAATATTGATACCCGTTAACACAATCACGGCTGCACTGGCATAGATTACCGCAGAAAAGGGGCCCAGATACACTACCTGTGAAAAAAAATCTCCGAAAATAAAAGCGAGCATAGCAATGGAACCTGTCTGGATCACACTCATTCTTGCCCAGGCAAACAAAAAAGCCATTCGTTTACCAAAAGCCCTGGAAAGAAAATGATAATCACCGCCGGTATGCGGAAAAGTTGTCGTTAACTCGGCATAGCAAAGGGCTCCGTTCAACGATACCAGCCCGCCAATCAACCAGGCTGCCAGGAACATCACGTCATTGCCGGTATTGGACGCCACCAGGGATGGTGTACGGAAAATACCCGCGCCCACCACGATACCTACGATCAGCGCCAGGGCATCTGCGTTACCTAGAGATTTTTCGGGACCGGACGGTGGCACGGAACCCAGTACTTTTCCGGGTGGCATTTCCATCGTTTACAAAATGGATTTGGTACCACAGGAGGAAACGCGATATCCTCCTTATTATTGCAACTCAAGGGCTTCACGCAGGGACTCATTTCCCCCGGGTGAGTAATCCAGTTTCAGCGCTTCTTCCCTGCCCCGGGCATCCATCTTCTGCCATGATTTTTTCAGAATCCGGACTACTTTCTCTTGCGGATGTTTTTGTCTGAACTCTTCGTACTGGTACTGCAGGAAAACCAGGCACAAGGTGTTTTCCAAAAGCTGTACCTCCGGGTCTGTCTTGAGTTGTTTCTTAAGGATCAATTGTCTTACCCGTTCAATTTTTGAAGTTGAATATCCGGCTTCCCTCAGGATGGAAGCCGTGGTTTCCGCATGCCGTTCTGCCAGATCTTTTCTCCAGTTCAGATAACCTGTCCTCCCGTCGGGATACTGATCACGCGGAACTTCCCATCGTCCGATATGATGCGCCCTGGCTGCCAGCAGCAACTCCTCACCGGCGCCTGGCTGCAAACGTTCGATCCAATCCTGCACTTTTAAGGATAGAAAATACTCCTGGGGCCAATCTTCGCCCCGGAAAGAAAACCGGACCGGATCTTGCCGGTTATATCGGTCAATGGCCTCAAGAGCCGTTTCGAACTTACCCATGACGCAAAATAGGAAATTTCCCTGAAGTACGGTTTGTTCAGGGCCGTTCCCGCGTCCAGAAGGTTAGCTCCGACATGGTAATGAACGGCTGACTGCTATCCCAGGTTTCCAGCACCTTGATCCGGTAGTACCGGACAGCCGGAGTTCCTTCGGGAAAGACAAATTCCTCGCCTGCAGTCGCGTAGGCAACATCAGCGTCACTTAATTGACCTAGTGGCAGTCCCGAAGGCTTTACAGATTCGCAGGTCATGAGCAGCGTCCAGCTGTCCCAGCTGCCATCTGCCGCCGGATCATTACTTCCCCATATCTCAAACTTCTTCAGATTCTGATCTTTGTAAAGGCGATCGCTCGCCTGCCAGGTTTTCATCCTGCTGGGTACGATGGAACTGCCGCTGTCAAAGGTGAACCACTGATCATCGCCATTAGCGGTAGCAAAACCAGGCGTACCGTAATTTTCATTCCACAGAAAATTCATTAGCCAGCCATAGCCTCCTTCAGGAGCATCCGTAGGAAGCACTACGATGTTGAAATTCTCTTTAGGAAGTTGCCGTTCATATAACGGCAAGGTTACCTGGACATGGTCCAGAAAAAAGGTGTCAACAGCATCCGGTTCGGGAAGAAAGAAGGAACGATATTGCAACTGACTTTCTTCCTCATAGGAAGGCAACTCGGTGACTGTTTCTGTAACTGGCACCAGCAAATTGCGGGACACCCCGTTAACATCCTTGTAATCCAGGGAAATACCGGCCTCCCCTACCAAAGGAGAGCTCCATCCGATCAGGATCCGGTTCCCGTCAGCAGATTGTTCAAGTGAACTCATTGCCCGGTTTGAAAGCGCCTTCATGTAGTTTTCGCCATATACCGTTCCTGCTGCCCGCTTGACAACCGATTCATTGTTATTAGCGTCATAAGTAAATACGCTGAAATTATACTGTCCTTCGCTCAAGCCTTCAACGGATAAACCTATCGTATCATTCCCGGAATTACCATTGACAGCCATTTCTGTGGAATCGGTTCCATCATGCCAGTAGGCCCGGACCCTGGTAACCGCCGGATCACTGCCCAGGGCAATCCGGAGCAATACACGATGATAACCTGAACGAACGATCACCGTATCCACCCTGCCCGGGTATGTGATCTCACCATCTTTTGTGAACTTTTTATAATCGTCCTCTTTGGTGCAGGCTGTCAGGCAGCATACACAAAGCAGGAAAGCGAGGACGACAGATTGCGTATTGAATTTCATTTCTTTCGGTTTAAAATACACGGATCAGTTAGGATCTCCCCAGAGGCGGATCTCATAAAAATTGACGTAGCTGCCGTTCGACCAGTTTTGCAGGGTCTTGAAGCGCAGATACCTCACCTTGGGCACATCGAGTGGAAATGTCACTGTTTCGCCCAGGGCGGCAGCATCCATATCCGCATTCGACAACTGTCCTACCGGCAGTCCCGATGGCTTTATTTGTTCATGCGTGGTCAGCAAGGTCCAACTGTCAAAACTCCCATCCGGATCGTACTCATTGGTTCCCCAAATTTCAACAATGCGAGGATTGTGCAGGGAATAAAAGAAGCCCGGCCGCATAAACCAGGTCAGACGGCTTAGTTTGGCAGTCACTCCCATATCGAAGGTAAACCATTGGGGCATCCTGGCGGCATCACCGGTGTGGTAGTGGCCACCGTTCACATTTCCGTCGAACAAACCAAAGATATTTCCTCCATATCCAAGCGGCGCGTCCGTAGGCAACGTAACGCCTCGCATCTGAGTACGGTCCAACAGGATCTCGAACAAGGGTTTCAGCGTCACTAAAAGGGTATCAGACAAGTTTCCCCAGCGGTCCCGGATATAGACGCCAAATTCGGTCTCTTCCGATGGGAGCCCGCGAGTACTGAAATCACCCCTCCGCAGATTTGTGTAATGCGTGTTAACAGGGACAAAATTGCCAAGCGAATCGTCTGTCAGGACAATGATCGCCACATTGTCCTCTTCCTCATTCCGGTAGGAAATATTGATCCCACCGAAATCGGATATGACCTTTAAGCTGTCATAAACCAGCAAAAAGGGCGCTTTTTCGGGATGCACTGTCACCGATACGGGTGCTGATTCATTTCCACCCTTGTCCACAGCATAAAGTTGTACATCGTATTCGCGGGTATCGCCAAAACCGCTTACGGTAAGGCTCCTGTTATAATAACTCACCTTCGATTCTCTCACCTGTCCGTCCGCAGTCGAATACTGGCCCTTTACATACAGCACATCGTCATCAGAGGGAAGTTGAAAGTATATCTCCGCGGCACCGCTCAGGTTGGTTACTCCCGATACGGTCACCGGTCCGGGCGCTACACCATCGTTGACAGTGGGCGCTACTTCGGTTTCCTGGCAGGCAGGGGCCCCTAGCGCCAGAAAAAGCGATATATAGATTATGGAACGTTTCATTTTCATCATTATTTAGATTACCAGCCGGTATTCTGGACCAGGTTCGGATTAACAAGCAGGTTATTTTCACGGATGGGCCAGAAATAATCCCGGGGACTGTTGAACGTCTGGTTGTACAATAACACTCTCCGGTTATAATCTTCATAGGTGGTCTGGATTATATCCCAGCCGTAAACCGGTTCATTCAAGGTCTGCGCAGCCTTTTTCCAACGTTTCAAATCCCAATACCGGCTTCCCTCGAAGGCCATTTCAATCATGCGTTCCTGATGGATGATTTCCCTGAGTCCGTCCTGATCCTGATACTTATTGGGGTTGGAGGAAAAGTTGGTCCAGGAATCTTCCACCGATTCCAGTCCGGCCCGTTCCCGGATAAGATTCAGGAAAGTCAGCGCTTCTTCCTGCCGGTTTATTTCATTCAACGCTTCTGCGTATAACAGGTACACGTCTCCCAACCGGATAATAGGCCATGGATATGCTTCTATATTGACCGATGTCTGAGTTGCCACCAAATTCCAGTTAACCAATTTCTTGGTGTAATATCCAGTGATGGAATACAAACGGCTTTGCTTTTTTCCTGTATGCTGTTCAGACTTGCTCTGAATGTTATATGTCCCGGTCTGCATAAACCATTTTGAGCCGTCAAAAGCCATATCGGCGTAAAAACGAGGTTCCCGGTTAAAATGCAAGCCAACTGTCTGGTATCCTGTTTGAAGTGCTTCGTCGTCAGAGGTGGCTATTCGCAAATTATACCGATCTGCATAGTCCCAGGTTTTATCCTCAGAGATGGGCACACCGTTTTCGGTATAGAATAATTCGGCCATCTTTAGTGTGGGAGCCAATTGCGCCTTCAGTGACAGATTGATAATATTCTGATCAAACTGAGGGCAGGCATACAACTGGATAGGGCCGGTCGGATTGCCGTAAGAAGTGCTTCCAAACAGCAATTCATCGTTCCATTTTTCGCATACGGCATTCCGAATATTCATTTCAATCCTGGTATTCTCATCCAGGTCCTGGGGGCCGTCGTCAAAATAATACAAGGCGTGTCCGGCGGCTTCTGCTGATTCCACAGCGGCTTTGCAAGCGGAAGCGGCGCGTTCCCATTTACCGGGATCGAAAGTGGAATTGAAAAGAGGTGTACCGTCCGGATTTTTGAGATTGGCGAAATCGGTATTGCCGTTAAACAATGGACTGGCAGCAGTAACCAGCAAACGGGCTTTCAGTGCCAGGACCGCCGGTTTGGTGACCCTGCCGAGCTCAGTTGACAAGCTGGTTATACGGGAGGGCAGGCCGGTATTCATATCGCCCGCTGCCGCTTCATCTAGTAAACCGGCGATATAATTCACCACAGAATCCACCGGTTGCCTGAAAACCTTCGCCTCGGAAGCCGAAACAGAAATAGGAAGATTTTTGTCCATAATGGGAATAGGACCGTACATCCGCAATAAAAACCAGTGAAAATAGGCTTTCAGAAATTTGGCTTCAGCGACCCACCGCTCCTTTACATACGGTTCCAGATCTACCGGACGATCAATATTCTCCAAAAAGATATTGCAATTCCGGATGCCTTGCCACATTGATTTATTATCATACCCGTCCCAGTAGTTCATCATGGGGCTGACCTTGTTTTGCAGGCCACGGGCAATATTATAGGGATCCAGTGACCAGGAATCCTGACTGGTAATGGGCCAGTAAACCCAAAACTCGTCTCCCGTATTGATTCCCGGATTGGTTTCCGGATGTCCTTGCTGGGGCAGGAAATTATAACAGGTAAACAGGAACTTCTCGGCTTCCTGACGATTTGCAAAGGCATTGTCTATGGTGGCTACATTATCCGGAACCACGTCCAGGAACGCCTTATCACAGGCAGAAAGAAGGCCCGTAAGCACGACCGCCGGCAGCAGTACGCGGGAAATAGTTGATATTTTCATCGTTTGATCGGTTGAGTACTAAAATTGAACATTCACACCCAGGTTGAAAACCCGTTGGATCGGATACCCCAGTCCGTTGGAACCTTGTTCAGGATCCCACAAATCGAAACTACTGAGCACAAATAGGTTACTTCCATTTGCATAAACACGGACACCATCCACACCCAGGCGGGAAAGTGACTTTTCAGGAAGCGTGTAACCGAGCTCTACCGTTTTCAGGCGGAGAAAGGAACCATTCCGCATCCACCAGTTAGAAGTCTGTGAGTTGTTCTGACTAACCGTGGAACTTAAACGAGGCCAGAAGGCCAGCACGTCCCGGTCATTTTCTGACCAATAGTCGTTTGCAATCACTTCCAGGAGACCATTCTGAGACGTTCCATTCAAGGCAAAGGGTGTAATTTTCGCAGGATTGATCCAGAAGGAGGACCTGGCCGATCCCTGGAAAAAGCAACTGATGTCGAAATTTGCATAGCCCATGGACATTCCAAAGCCAAAAATGAGTTCAGGCGTAGTGGGCAGTCCCAAAGGCACCAGGTCGAGGGAGGTTATCTGCCCGTCGCCGCTTACATCACGGTACTTAATATCTCCTCCCCGGACCTCTCCATAACTCTGTACCGGAGAATTCTTAACTTCTTCGTCGTCCACAAACAAGCGTTCAGCAATAAGGCCGTAATTCTGACCCAGGGAATTCCCTACATGATAGAGGTACGACAGATGATCAGGATAAACTGGTTCTTCATTTACCAGTAACTTACTGGTCGCATACGTCATGGTTCCCCGACCCTGCAGCCACATTTTACCAAAATATTTATTGTAATCTATCGAAAGATCTATCCCCTTTCCTTCCGCTTCTCCAACATTCGCCTGAATGGCTGCGGTAAGCCCCATCGTCGTAGGAATGGTGTTTCGGGTCATCAGAATATTGCTACGGTGTTGCTTGTAAACATCCACAATGATATCCAGGCTGTTAAACAAGGTCAGGTCCATCCCCAGGTTCGCGGTCCGGGCCCTTTCCCAGGTGATGGTTTCATTCGAATACCTTGAAATGGAAACACCCGGCCTGTTATACCCATAATTGGTCCCGAAATAACTCCCCCGGCCCGCATCGGTTAAGCTGACATTGGACAGGTAGAAGAACCTGTCGTTCGAGTTGCCAATCTGATCGTTCCCGACAAATCCATAGGTGGCCCGTAGCTTCAGCCGGGAAACCGTATTCTTGACAGGTTCGAAAAAGGCTTCATTGGCCATGTTCCAGGCGACGCCAACGGAGGGGAAAAATCCCCAGCGATGGTTTTTAGCAAAACGTTCCGAACCGTTCAGACCGAAGTTGGCTTCAAATAGATACCGGCTATCGTAGTCATAGGTAAATCTTCCGGATACTCCCTGGTTTCGGAAAGGAAGCGCTGACTGCAGGTCAGGTGCATTTCCATTCAGGTAATTCCTCATGATCATGACAAGCAACCCGCTGATGTTGTGTTTTTCCCGTATATCCCGGGTATAGTTCACAGCTGCTTCCATGTAGGTAGTGGTATTCACGACCTTATCGCCCGGTGTGTAATTCAGGTATTCAGTCGCCGTTTCTTCATTGAGCAGAAACAAATTGTAGTCAGAACCATCCGCGTTGGCCGGACTGGCTAAATAAAAGAACGGGTTGTATCTTCGGGACAGATCGAAATAAGAATACCGCTGCGTATAGGCCATTAACCGGCCGGTCAGCCCGGGGGTCAGGAATTTAAAGTCCTGTTTCAATTCCAGCTGCACATTTAATGTGGAAGTATTGTATTGCTGAAATCCCGATACCATACTCGCATAGGGGTTATTATACAGATTTTCTGAACCACCAACCCGGGCACTTCCGAAGAGCGGATGCGAAGCACCCGTAACCGATTCAGCCGGAAAGGTGGCGGGAAAAAGTACAGGATTAGAAGACAAGGCCTGGGCAAAAACCAGGGATCCGCCATTAATCCTGTTTCCGTCCTCGTCAAACCCTCCGATAGGCCCTGTATAATCATCAAAGGTTCCCGAGGTACGGACGATGCCTTCTGTAGTCGGGGTCAACTGAACATTCACGTTGGAGCGAACCTGATAACTTCTAAGCTTGATATTATTATCGAAATTATTTCTCTTATTGTTCTTCAGGACCCCGTTATCCTGATTATAGGTAGCTGCCAGGTAGTATCTGGCCACCTTCCCCCCGCCACTCATATTCATATTGAACCGGTTATTCAGCGTGTAATCTTTAATCAGCAAGTCAATCCAGTCGTTATTCGGGTATAAAGCCGGATTGGCGCCGGCGACCGTACGATCGATCTTCGTCTGAGAATACGGGAGGGCACCCAACGGGTTCCTTGTCAAAACAGCTTCGTTGGCCATTTCCATATAGGTGATATTATCCGCAAGCTTGAAGTTTTGTGTATTGGATGACATGGAGCTTTCAAAACGCATATTAAATACAGGCTTCCCTTCAACCCCAGACTTTGTTGTTATCAACACCACACCGTTGGCACCCCTGGCACCATAAAGGGAGGATGCGGCTGCGTCTTTCAACACAGAAAACCCGGCAATATCGTCGGGTTGTATCCGGGCCAGCGCATTGGGGGTAGATTCCATGCCATCGATCAAGATCAACGGGTCCACTTTTCCCGAACCAAAAGTGGTAATGCCTCTGATAAAAAACTGTGCATTATCCGCTCCGGGTTCACCGCTTCGCTGGTAAGCAACCACGCCGGCCAGTCGTCCTGCCAGCATGGTGGTCAGGTTACTCGTGGGCCCTTTCAGTTCCGCCGGATTAATGGTGGTAATGGAACTGACCATGCTTTCTTTTTTCTGCTGGCCGTAAGCCACCACCACTACTTCGTCCAACGCCGTTTCGTCCATTTGAAGTACGATGTCGATGGTCTCGCGCCCGTCAACGGCCGTTTCAATGGTCTTGAAACCCACCAGTGAAAAAACAAGAGTTCCCGTTCTGTCCGGGATGTTCAGCAGGTAGCGTCCCTCATTGTCGGTTGCCGTGCCGTTCAGGGTATTCTTCAGCAATACGCTTACTCCGGGAAGAGGAGCGCCATTGCCATCTGTGACTATTCCTTCAACATGACTCCCGTCCTGTGCTCTGGAAAGCGCCGGAAAAGCAAATAGAAAAAGGAAAAAGCAGCATTTTACCGCAAGGCAAGTAAAAGGTCTTTGATACATATTCCAATTGGTTTAAAGGTTAATTAAATAAAGATATAAATTTATATGTATAAACATTCAAACATATGGAGATATTTTTTTGCTGAAGGCTTTTTCGAAGCCCAATTCTGTCATGCAGGCAATCTATACTTGACATAAGTTGGTTTTTTACCCATATTTGGAGGTTAAGACAATATTTTGAACAGTTCGATAGAAAAAACAATAGCCGGGACCTTTCAGGCAATCATCCATCGGAATCCCGGTGAAGCAGAATTTCACCAGGCGGTACGGGAGGTGCTTGACAGCCTGGTCCCTGTTCTGGAAAAATATCCTGAATTTGCTCACCAGAAGATAATTGAACGGATATGCGAACCCGAACGACAAATTATATTTCGGGTTCCCTGGACCGACGACAAGAATCAGGTACATATCAACCGCGGATTCCGGGTCGAATTTAACAGCGCGCTGGGACCTTATAAAGGCGGCTTGCGTTTTCACCCTTCTGTTTACCTGGGAATCATCAAATTTCTTGGCTTCGAACAAATTTTTAAGAACTCCCTGACCGGCTTGCCCATAGGAGGCGGCAAAGGAGGGGCCGATTTTAACCCCAAAGGCCGGTCTGACGCCGAGATCATGCGTTTCTGCCAGAGTTTTATGACTGAACTCTACCGCCATATTGGAGAACATACCGATGTTCCAGCGGGGGACATAGGGGTGGGCGGCCGGGAAATCGGCTATTTATTTGGCCAGTACAAACGCATTACTAACCGGTATGAGGCTGGAGTCATTACCGGAAAAGGACTGGACTGGGGAGGTTCGCTGGTGCGAAAGGAGGCTACCGGATACGGATCTGCTTTTTTTGCCCGGGAGATGCTTCGCACAAAAAAGGAAGGCATCGAAGGAAAAAAGTGCATTGTTTCCGGATCCGGCAATGTTTCTATCTACACCATTGAAAAGATCCATGAATTGGGTGGCCGGGTGATCGCCTGTTCGGATTCCAACGGTTATGTGTATCATGATAGAGGCATTGATCTTGAAGTGATCAAACAATTAAAGGAAGTGGAACGCCGGCGTGTTTGTGATTATTTGCTTTATCATAAAGACGCCCGTTACGTCGAAAATGAAAAGGGAGCCATCTGGGACGTCCCATGTGACCTTGCCATGCCTTCAGCCACTCAGAATGAGATCAGCGAAGAAAGCGCCATCATGCTTATAAAGAACGGTTGCCAGCTCGTGTGTGAAGGGGCCAACATGCCTACAACCCCGGCTGGGATCCGGATTTTTCAGGAAGCTGGTATTCTTTTCGGCCCGGGCAAGGCCGCCAATGCGGGCGGCGTGGCTACATCAACCCTGGAAATGATGCAAAACGCGTCCCGGGATTCATGGACTTTCGAATATACCGAAGAAAAACTGGCTCAGATCATGACCAGCATTCACCGGCTTTGCTATGAGAAATCAGAAGAATTCGGAGAACCTGGCAATTATATCAAAGGAGCCAATACTGCCGCCTTTATCCGGGTGGCCAACGCCATACTTGCCATGGGCGTGATTTAAGTCTGACTTTTTTTTCATATTGTGAAAAGGAATTACCAATTTTACTATATTGGCAGTTCAATTGGGGAGAATTATCTGTCGTAGAGAATTACTTAAATGAACTTATAACCTTAGAATTAATGAACGAAAACATTAACAAGGGTGCATTATTTAACGGAAGTTGTTTTGCACTGATCACAACCGCTTTTACATTCAGTATCCGTGCGGGCATTTTGCCGCAGCTCGGGCAGGATTTCGGCCTGAGCGCCACCCAACTGGGATTCATTAACTCCATGTGGTTCTTCGGATTCCCCATTTCTATGATCATCGGGGGATTGATCTATCATTCCTTTGGTCCGAAGAACATTATGCGGGTTGCCTTCATCGCTCATACCATCGGGATATTACTGACAATCTATGCCGGCGGCTATTCAACCCTGCTTATTTCCACCCTGTTTATCGGCTTTGGAAACGGTTGTACGGAAGCTGCCTGTAACCCCATGATCGCTGATATGTACACCGGCGTGAAAATGGACAAGATGCTGAACCGGTTCCATATGTGGTTCCCCGGAGGAATTGTGCTCGGAAGCCTCCTTTCGCAATTTGTACCGCAATTGGGCGGCTTCTGGGCGGAATGGCAAACCCTGATGTGGGTCACCATGATCCCAACGATCATTTATGCGATCCTCTTTTTAGGAAAAGAGTTCCCGAAACCGCATCCGGACCTGGATCTTTCCATCAGCAAAAATGTAAAAGCTATGCTTACGCCTACCTTTATTTTCCTGTTTGTTGCCATGACACTGACCGCGATCAGTGAATTCGGACCGCAGCAATGGGTCGGTGTCATCATGGCCAACAGCGGCGCCCATCCGATGCTGATCCTAGCGCTTGTCACCGGATTGATGGCAGTAGGCAGATTCTTTGCCGGACCTGTCGTTAAAACCCTGGGTCAAACGGGTGTGCTGCTTGGCGGAGCGATTATGGCAACAGTTGGCATTTATATGTTCAGTATTGCCGAAGGGAATATGGCTTACGTGGCTGCTGTCTTCTTCGCGATTGGAGTATGCTATTTCTGGCCCACCATGGTTGGCGCTACTGCCAAGCGCGTTCCCAAGAGCGGCGCCCTCGGCATGTCCGTCATTGGAGGGGTCGGCATGTTGTCATCAGCCTGGTGGAACCCGATCATCGGAAGCTGGATTGACAAATCCCGTGTTGAACTCGCCGCAGAGGGTCTTTCAGGTGAAGCACTGGAACTGGCCGCCGGACAGGACACCCTGTCCACCATGGTGACCTTCCCGGTGATCCTGATCGTGTTGTTTACGATTTTCTATTTCTGGCAGAAGAACGCCGGGAAAACCGGTGGAGCTGCACAGGTTGAAGTAGCTACACACTAATATCACAATACTTCCAAAAAACGGCCGTCCGGTTTATCCTGGCGGCCGTTTTTAGTGACTCAGGCTTTTCGATCTTGAAACCAGCCAAAAAAATCTGGAATCGATTTATGTAGATTTATTAGGGACGCAGGACATGAGTGAGGCAATCCGATCCATCACTCAGGCAGTTCATCAAGTCTATGGAAGAACAAGGGCCGGCCGGCCTTCCGCCCTGCAAAAATTATTCTCAACAATCGGAGTCAATATCCACTTCAATCCACTGAGTGCTTTAAAGGCCTTGCAAAAAAAGGAGCTGCTTATTCAGGACGGGGACCAATACCTTATTCACGACATACTCCTGGCCCGGTGGCTTCAGCGTCTTTAATACAATCCTCCTCACACCAAAAAGCCCCTGCAATTTCTGCAGAGGCTTTTGTACCCAGGGCCGGGCTCGAACCGGCACGGGTGTTACCCCATTGGTGTTTGAGACCAACGCGTCTACCAATTCCGCCACCTGGGCAGGTGTTTTTTTAAGCACGGCAAACATAGTAAAACGGCGGCGCTTTTTCAAATTATTCGCACGCCGACGTCGCTCACTAATTTTTTACAATATTCAATATATCGTTCCCGAATACGAAGACCATCAGCGCCAGCAGAATTACAAAGCCAACGATCTGGGCTTTTTCCAGGAACTTGTCACTGAGAGGCTCTCCTTTTACCATTTCTACCAGCAGGAACAGGGCGTGACCGCCATCCAGGGCAGGAATGGGCAGGATATTCATGAATGCCAGCACCAGGGACAACAGCCCCACCAGCGTCCAGAAGTTCAGGCCGTCAAACTCACCACCGAATTGCTGGGCGATTCCAATGGGGCCTGAAAGTGTTTTCTGCGGGTCCAGTTCTCCTTTGAATAATTTTCCAAAGCTGCGTACTTGCAAGGCCAGGGTTTCAAAGGAACGGGAAACGCTTTTTGGCAGGGCTTCCATAAAGCCGTAATGGATCGTTTTGGGTTCCAAACCTTGTGGAATAACCTGAAAACCCAGTTTTCCTTCCGCGTCGGTCATGGCAGAAAGCCGGGTGGTATCCGAGGCGCGCAACACGGTGAGTTCCACCTGCTTGCTTTCCCGCGCAGCCAGAGCTGCTTGAAATTGATCGAAAAAGGTAACCTGTTCTTCATCGACGGCCAGGATTTGGTCTTCCTGTTGCAATCCGGCTTTTTCAGCATTGCTTTCAGGCGTAACTGCACCAACGGTAAACATAAACCGTGGAGAAATAAAGCTTTCACGGCCTTGTTCCGCCAGGGTGTTCAGAAAATCAGGCGGGATCACAATCTCCAGCTCCTCTGTTCCGCGCTGAACGGTCAACGCCGTATTACCCAGCAACACATCAGGACTCAGCAGATCGTCAAAATTTTCCAGAGGTTCCCCGTTGACGGCTATTATTTTGTCGCCGGTTTCAAGGCCAATGCCCTGTGCGGCATCGTGGGCCACGATCCCGTACTTTACTTCGCTGGCCGGCAAATAGGTTTCCCCGTATTTAAGCGTAAGCATCCAGAAAACTGCAATGCCCAGTATCACGTTGACAAAAACGCCGGCAAGCATTACGATCAGGCGTTGCCAGGCGGGTTTGGAGCGAAATTCCCATGGCTGGGCAGGTTGTTTCAGCTGCTCGGTATCCATGGATTCGTCGATCATGCCGGAGATCTTTACGTATCCCCCCAGGGGTAGCCAGCCTATGCCATATTCGCAATCTCCTTTTCTGAACTTGAAAAGCTTCAGCCCCCAGGCATCGAAAAAGAGATAGAACTTTTCTACTTTAATACCAAATGCACGGGCGGCCAGGAAATGCCCCAACTCATGCAAGATGATGAGGATGGAAAGCGCTGCGAGCATCTGAGCCGCCATCATTAATCCATTCATTCGCTGTTTTTATCTATTTTACTATAATACTTTTGAATCAGCCAGCAAAGATAAGGCTAATCGCCGGGTTTCTTCATCGGTAGAAACATAATCTTCGTAATTTGCTTGTGGCAGAAAGTGTACCTTTTGCATACAAGTGGCAATAATATCCGGCATCTCCAGAAATCCAATGCGTCCTTCCAGAAAAGCCTGTACCACCACTTCATTAGCCGCATTCAGAATACAGGGCATATTTCCGCCTTTTTCCAGGGCATGATAAGCCAGGTCCAGGTTCCGGAACGTTTCCCGGTCCGGTGTCTCAAAACTGAGCCCGGTCATCCTGGAGAAGTCCAGACGGGGAAAATCGTTCTTCAACCGCTGCGGCCAGGCCATGGCGTATTGGATGGGCAATTTCATATCCGGAAGTCCCATCTGGGCCTTCATGGAACCATCTTCAAACTGAGCAATGGAATGGATGACGGACTGTGGATGCACCACCACATCGATTTGCCCCGGCGACAGGCTGAACAGCCAGCTGGCTTCGATCACTTCCAGCCCCTTGTTCATCATACTGGCCGAATCAATCGTGATCTTCGCCCCCATTGACCAATTCGGATGCTTCAGCGCCTGCTCCCGGGTAACGTGGGCCAGTTCCGCCCTCTTTTTTCCCCGGAACGGTCCGCCGGAAGCCGTGAGGTAAATCTTTTCAAGAGGGTTCTGTTCTTCCCCTGCCAGGCATTGAAAAATGGCAGAATGTTCGGAATCCACCGGTAGAAGTGTGGCGTTCATTTTCATCGCCTCGCTCGTGATCAGGTCACCGGCCACCACCAGGGTTTCCTTGTTCGCAAGAGCAATATCCTTTCCGGCCTTTACCGCCGATAGTGTGGGTTTCAAGCCGCAGTAACCCACCAGAGCCGTCAACACCAGGTCGATCTCCGGAGCGGTTACCACCTCGCACAATGCGGCCTGGCCGGCGTGCACCGCGATCCCCGTGCCTTTCAGTCCGTCTTTTACATGTTCATAGCGGGAGGCGTCAGCGATCACCACCGAGTCCGGACTGAATAACCGCGCCAGGGCCACTAAATCCGTGGCATTGGAGCCTGCGGTCAGCACCGCCGCGCGAAACCGATCTGAATTTGCTTTTATGACTTCCAGCGCCTGCCTTCCCACCGAGCCTGTGGCTCCCAATATGGCGATCTTCTTCATTAATTTCCGTACCCGTCAGGGCATCTCCTTCCTTTTTACCGGGAGGTAAAGTTAAAATTATTTACGAACTATTGTTTTACAACCTGATCGTCGCCCCGGCTTCGATTCCAAAATGATGAATCCTGTGAATGGACCGGTTTGGTCCGGAATTAATGGTGACAGTCCTGCCCGGTACACGAAGGCGGGAATAAAAGGGCGTTATGAAAACATCGACCTCATTGAGCGTCCAGCTGTTTTTGATCCCCAGCTCATAGGTGGATCTGAAACCAAAATCTTTTTTGTCGGGATGAATAGAATTCTCCCGGAACGTACCGGCATAAATCCGGGGCGCCAGCTTGAAACCGGCCCGATGGATCAATGGATATTCAACGCCAATCATAAGCTGCAGCAAATTCACCCTCCCATTTCTTGAAAGTGGATCAATGTTGTAAGTATCATCGGCATGTCCCCAGCCGACGATCTTATCGACGAAGAGAATGCTGTTTTTAATTTTAATGCCGGCGTCAAGTTTCCCAAATGCATAATTGGCAGTCAGGAAAACCGGGAGGCTAAAGGAAAGCGGAGACCTGTCCACCATATTGACTGTGTGCTCCTTACCCAAATAGACCGTCCATTTGCCCAATGCAGCCCCGGTACCAAATTCAATTCGAATTTTATTTACCTGCGGGTAAGCATAAAGAGAGAATAGCGTACAGAAGAATGCCATGTAGATTTTTCTCATTGATCCACTCCGTTTAGTGATACAGTATTATTGGATACGAGAAAACAGATCCAGACGCTACATCGGGCGCCAGCCGCACTATATGTACGCGCCGAGCTTTTCTGCAATTTTCCGGTCGTTTGACAGCCGGGGCACCTTGTTCTGCCCTCCAAGCTTTCCTTCCGACCGCATGTAATCAATGAAGGCCCCTTTTCGCAGGAGACGGATATGAAGGGGTTGTAAGATCTTCCCCTGGATCAGATCAAAGTAATATACGTTCCTCTGTTGTAAAGCTTCATCCACCTGCAGGCGAAACCGTTCCATTTCGGCGGGAGGTGTTTCAAATTCCACAAACCATTCATGATAGGGCAGCTCGCCGGCGGCAGGCTGCACTTGTGGCGCCACGGTAAATTCAATCACTCCCACCCCTTCTCCGGTAGCCACTGACATCAGCGCTTCTTCCACTTCCTCTGCGATGACATGTTCGCCAAAGGCCGAAATAAAATGCTTGATGCGCCCGGTTACCACCAACCGGTAAGGATCTTTTGAAACAAAACGCACGGTGTCGCCAATGCTGTATCCCCAAAGACCGGCGTCGGTATTGAGTATAAGCGCATAGTTTTTGTCTGTTTCCACTTCTTCGAGGGAGAGCCTGGTAGGTTGGTCATTGAAATATTCTTCAGCCGGGATAAACTCATAGAAGATACCAGCGTCCAGATTCAGCAGCATCCCTTCTTCACCCCGGCTGTCCTGAAAGGCGATAAACCCTTCTGATGCAGGATAGGTTTCGATGGCATCTATTTTCTTGCCGATGCTTTGCTCCAGTTTCAGACGATAGGGTTCAAAGTTCACCCCACCATATACAAACAGG
>DATCYD010000029.1:0-9432 GCA_036570465.1 Anseongella sp. | reverse complement strand
GAGGGTCTTCCATGGCAAACTTCCAGGCATTCCCGTCCTTAAACAGGTGCCGGCTTGAACCGGCAGGGTCTCCGGCAAGGGCCTTCTCCAGGCTTTCCCAGGCAAAATACCATGCCTGTGGCCGGATAAAACGCACCGTGTCAAAACCATTGACATTACCGGTCGGTGTTTGTCCTGACAGGATGGCCGGCAGGGTACACAAACAACAAAGCAAAAGGGCGTTCAGGGTTATTCTTTCAGGCATGTGTTAATAACGTGCGGAATGGGGTTTTTACTATATTTGCGCCTGAAAATTAAAATAAAAATGGCAAAAGCGCTTTATCCGGATAACTTTCTGGGGATCCGGGAGAAAGATTTGTGCAGCTATGAGGCTTCCAGGATCGTTATCCAATCGCTCCCTTACGAACATACTTCGTCCTATCTGTCAGGCTCTTCTGCCGGACCGGCCGCTATTCTGGAAGCATCCCGATATGTGGAATTCTATGACGAAGAGCTGGATCGTGAAATTTATCGCGAAACGGGTATTGCCACCTTGCCGGCCGTTGATTTTCGAGACAATACCGATTCCGCCGCCATCGACCAGATTGAATCGGCTACCGCTACCTTGCTGCAAGATGACAAGTTCATCGTATCCCTGGGCGCCGAGCACACCGTTACATACGGTATCGTAAAAGCATTTGCAAACAAATTCGATCAGCTCACCGTATTGCAACTCGATGCACACTCGGATCTCCGGGAAGCCTACGAAGATAATCCGTACTCTCATGCATCGGTCATGAAACGTGTTTATGACCTGGGGCTGACTATTTGCCAGGCAGGCATCCGGGCACAGTGCCGGGAAGAAGCCGAACTCATTCGTTCGTCCAACCGTATTCACACGGCCTACGCCTGGAAGCTTCAATCGGGCAACGACTGGATGGACCAGCTGGTAAACGCCTGTACCAAAAATGTCTATATTACCATTGACGCGGACGGGTTCGATCCGGCTGTCATGCCTGCTGTTGGCACGGCGGAACCAGGCGGACTGGGATGGTACCAGGCGCTGGAGTTGCTCCGCAAGGTTTGTCAGTCCCGGAACGTCGTCGGGTTCGACATGGTGGAATGCGCCCCAGCCGAAGGCAGCATCCTTACCCAGTTTAACCTGGCAAAACTAGCTTATAAACTCATGGGCTATTGTGTTCAGGCAGGACACATCAAATAAACAAACAAACAGAATATACTAATCATATGGCACTTCAATGCGGCATCGTAGGATTACCCAACGTTGGTAAATCCACTCTGTTCAACTCTCTTTCCAACGCCAAGGCACAGGCGGCCAACTTCCCTTTCTGTACCATCGATCCCAACATCGGTACCATTACCGTTCCGGACGATCGTCTCAGTAAGCTGGCAGATCTGGTCAATCCGCAGCGACTGGTTCCAACCACTATTGAGATCGTTGATATCGCCGGCCTGGTAAAAGGGGCAAGCAAAGGGGAAGGCCTGGGCAATCAGTTCCTGGGTAATATCCGCGCTACCGATGCCATTATTCATGTACTCCGCTGTTTCGACAATGACAATGTAGTTCACGTGGACGGGTCCGTGGACCCGCTGCGCGACAAAGAGATCATCGACACCGAATTACAGCTGAAAGACCTGGAAACCGTTGAAAAACGCCTTCAGAAGGTGAGCAAAGCAGCCAAAACCGGCGACAAGGAAGCCCGGAAGACGGAAGAGATCCTGGCAGTATTCAAGGAACATCTTGAATCGGGTAAACCGGCCCGAACCGCTCCCGTGGAAGAAAAAGACCGGGAAGAAGCAGCCGATCTGTACCTGCTTACCGATAAGCCAGTGCTCTACCTTTGCAATGTAGATGAAGCCTCCGTAAAAACCGGCAACAAGCATGTGGACGCGATAAAGGAAGCCATCAGCAGTGAAAACGCCGAATTACTGATGATCAGCGCCGCCATAGAAGCTGACATTGCCGAACTGGACACCTACGAAGACAAACAGTTGTTTCTGGAAGATATGGGCCTTGATCAGCCAGGGGTCAACAAACTGATCCGTGCCGCTTACCGGCTACTGAACCTGGTCACCTATTTCACTGCCGGTGTTCAGGAAGTACGCGCCTGGACCATCACTCGAGGCATGACCGCCCCTGAAGCAGCCGGAGTCATCCATACCGATTTCGAAAAAGGTTTCATCCGCGCTGAAGTCATTCATTATGATGATTATATCACCTACGGCTCGGAGAACGCCTGCAAAGACGCCGGCAAACTGAACGTAGAAGGAAAAACATACATTGTTCAGGACGGCGACGTGATGCATTTCAGGTTCAATGTGTAGTTTTGAACTTTGTAAAAACTACCCTATATTTGCACCTCGTTTTTCAGGCCATAAGTAAAGAAGATCATGAAAAGAACATATCAGCCGTCAAATCGCAAGCGCAGAAACAAGCACGGCTTCAAGTCAAGAATGGAAACTGCCAACGGACGTAAGATTCTGGCCGCTCGTCGTGCCAAAGGTCGCAGGCGCCTGACCGTTTCCGACGAACGCCGGCACAAAGCCTAGTGCTCAGTTAACCGTGAACTCAAAGCACTGGTTTCACCTCCACCAGGGGTGGAGTTTCTGGTTTCCAGTTGCCAGTTACGAGATTTAATAAAGTGGATGGGTTTAAAAAGGAAGAACGTTTATGCAGCCGGACATTAATTCTCCGACTGATCGATAAGGGTTCTTCTTTTCTATTATACCCCTATCGCATTACCAGTTTCGAGACCGTGTTACCCAGCACCGGTTTCCCTGCACAGGTATTGATCACTGTATCGCGCCGGCGATTTAAAAGGGCGGTTGACCGCAACCGGGTGAAACGTGTTATCCGGGAGGCCTACCGAAAGAATAAATCGGAATATCTGTACAAGCACCTCCACCAGACAGGGAATTCCCTGGCCCTGATGATTTCCTATGTCGGAAAAGAGATCCTGCCTTCTCCCGAGATGGAAAAAAAACTTATCTTGGTACTGGAACGATTGCAACGGGAATATGATCGCAAAGGCGCTTAATTCATTGCTGATCGGCTTAATCCGGGCTTACCAACTCTTTCTTTCCCCTCTGTTGGGCGGGTCGTGCCGGTTTACCCCTACCTGCTCACAGTATGGAATTGAAGCGCTTCGGAAACACGGGCCGTTCAAAGGGTTTTGGTTAACGCTGAAGCGTCTTTGGCGATGTCATCCATGGGGAGGACACGGTCACGATCCGGTTCCCTGAACATAATGACGCAGATGAAAACTAAGAAAAGCACTAAACCGGGTAATACCCCTCAACTGAGCCGTTTGCTCTTACCTGCACTTCTGTTGCCGGCGGCAGGTGTTTTTGTTGCCTTCGGACTGCTTCCCGATTTATTCGAGGTGAGAAAGCATAAGGAGATCCTGGCTGCTTTGTACGAAGAAGTGAACATGGAATACGTCGATGAAGTATCCCCGTCTGAGTTAATGCGTACCGGCGTGGATGCCATGCTTTCTTCCCTTGACCCATATACCGTTTATTTTTCGGAATCAGAGGTAGGCGATGCGCGGATGGAAAGCACCGAAAGTTATGGTGGCATCGGAGCAGGGCTACTGCCAAGAGACGGTCAGGTAGCGCTCGGACAGCTTCATGAAGGAGGCGCGGCGCAAGCGGCTGGTTTACTTCCGGGAGACATCATTGTATCGATTAACGGAAGAAGTGCCCTTGGACGGACTGCGGATGAAATCGCGGCCTTCCTGAACGGTCAGGCCGGAGCAGCTATCCGGTTGACAGTAAACCGGAATGGCCAGCAATTGGAAAAAACCCTTTCCAGAACAGAAACGTCCAGAAGCAACCTGGTCTGGCATGGCATGCTGGATGCCAATACTGGTTACATCAAAATAGGACAATTCGGCCCCCGGACGGCAGATGAGTTCCGGCAAGCCCTGTTGGAGCTTCGGGAGAAAGGGCTCGAAAACATGGTCATTGACTTGCGGGATAACCCGGGAGGCATTCTGCAGGAAGCGGTGGCCTTATGTAACCTGTTTATCGAAAAGGGTCAACTGATTGTTAGTACCAAAGGCAAGAATCCGGCAAACGATCGTTCTTTTCCAACCCTGACAGAAGCGCTGGATACCAGCCTTCCATTGACTGTTCTGGTAAACAGTCGTTCGGCATCTGCCTCGGAAATTGTCGCGGGTGCGTTTCAGGATATGGATCGTGCGGTAATCATCGGTCAACGTTCTTTTGGAAAAGGCCTGGTGCAGGTGAACAAACCCCTGCCTTACAATGCTCAACTCAAGGTCACCATTGCTAAATATTATATCCCCAGTGGACGCTGCATTCAAGCGCTTGACTATACACACCGCAATCCGGACGGCAGTGTGGGCAAAATTCCCGATTCATTGGTAAGCAGTTTCAAGACCAAAAACGGTCGGACAGTTCAGGATGGCGGAGGTATTCTGCCGGATGTGCTTGTAGAACGGTCATCTCCCAGCAAAGTGGGACAATCTTTACTTGAAAAAGGGCTGATCTTCGATTACGCCACTGTTTACCGGCAACGGCACGACAGCATTGCTTCTCCGAAGGAATTCGAATTCACGGAAAAAGACTATCAGGACTTTATCAACTTTCTTTCCGGAAAAAACTACACATATTCCACTGAAAGCGAACGCCTGCTTGAAAAATACAGGGAAACAGCATTGGAAGAACATTATTTCGAAGCCATCCGCAAAGACTATGAATCACTGCGACAGCAGCTTACCAATGCAAAGAAAAACGACCTGCAGCATCACCGGGAGGAGATCATTGGCCTCCTTGAAGAAGAAATAGCCGGCCGGTATTATTATGAAAGCGGGCGGTTACAAGCCTCTTTTGGCGAAGACGCGGAACTGAGACAGGCCATGGAATTGTTGGATAAACCTGAAAGGTATTTGGCCATATTGCAAATAAATTAGCATGGCTCTGATCCTTCACATTGAAACCGCAACCCCGACATGCTCGGTGGCGCTCTCTGAAAACGGAATCCTGCTGGCGACCGAAGAAAAGACCGCTTCAAATATCCACGCGGCAGTCATTACCTGCTTTATTGAAACAGTGATGAAAAGGGCGGAGAAAAGACTGGAATCGCTGGATGCCGTATGTGTCAGCAAAGGTCCGGGTTCCTACACCGGTTTGCGGATCGGAGTATCCACCGCTAAGGGACTCTGCTATGCACTGGATAAACCATTGGTTGCCGTAGGAACGCTGGAGGCTATGGCCGCCGGGCTGGCTGCACAGGCAGGCATGCCTGCCGACACCTTGTTTTGCCCGGTACTGGATGCTCGCCGGATGGAAGTATTCATGGCTATTTACCACCTTGCCAACCCTTCGGGTCTCGTCACTGAAACTGAGCCCCCGCGGGCGCAGGTCATGGATGAGCAATCGCTTGATCCCTGGATGAATGACAAGCCGTTATACCTGTTCGGCCCGGGTGCAGAGAAATGCCGCCCCCTTTTCGAAAACAGGCCACAAATAACGATACTGCCTGATTTCAAACCTTCGGCCGCTTTTCTGGCAGCGCCGGGCGAGCGCCTGTTTTCGTCGGAACAGTTTGAAGACGTGGCCTATTTTGAGCCTTATTACCTGAAGGATTTTGTTGGCGTTAAAAAGTAAAGCATTCTTCCTTGCGGCGGCGGCCATTTTTGTCGCGAAGGTTTAACCACCCTGCTTCCAGAAAACCGCCGCTGCCCTCACAGGCGCCCAGCCTGAGCGCAAAGCCGAAATTCAAATTGGCCGCTGTCCGACTGTTGTAATGATAATTGGGATCGTTCACCTGACGGGTTACCCGGATCGAGGGTAACAGGTTATCGGAACCTACAAAAAAATCGACCCGGGAAGAGCGGATCAGGAAGTTCAGCCCCAGCAACAGATTCTCATAACTGTTATAACCCGCATTCAGGATCAGGTGAAAATCTCCATATCTGAAATCATTTATAAGGTTAAGGTCGGCACGCTTATACCGGGTCAGGTAACTGACCAGCACGTTGGCCGTATAATTCGGATGGAGTGCCACCGAACCGCCAGCCTCAAACCGGGTGGGCAGGGCGGTCCGGTAATTAATCAGCTGCCTGTTGTTTGCTCGGATATTTCTTAGTTCTGCTTCCGCCATGTCTTTTGACAAGGTGCTGATATTATTAATGGTGATGGTGCTGGCAGGAGTCAGAATGACCTGTTCACCCCGGTCATTCCAGTTGATCAGCCCCAGATCTTTAATCGCCAGGGTAAACTTGACCATATCATTCATTTTTTTCTCAATACCCCCCGAAATGGCAAAACCCGGATTTCGGAATGATGGCAAAAAGTCTCCGATACCCAGCCTGTTGGGATAGGTCGTGTATTCGGCCTGGCCCCTGATATTAAAATCAATTGCATCATTGGCGGAATCATAAGTCCCTTGAGAAAACCCAATGCCAACATCATAATGAGCAATCCCGCTTAAATAAGACAGGGATACACCTGCGGCAAAGGTTTCGTCGAAACGACGCCGGGCACCGATCGTAGTGGCCGAATACAGGTAATGAAACAGATTCGTATTCACCGGCCCGTCGGAAGGTGCCAGAGGGGCTGTGCCTGGGAAACTCCCTCCCTGAGCCAGATTTACTGTAATGTTCTTAACCGTAGCCGCGCTCATGCTTTTGACAGAATGGTCAAACAGGAATTCGGTTTGTGTGGCTTCGTCATAAAGATACTTTACCGTAATCACATTCAGGTGATTATAGAGATTCACATGATTCTTGTTCTGCAAATTGCCCAATGGGGGCACTTTACGATTCCAGAAAATGTATTCCCTTCCGCCCTGGGCTGCATCGCCCTGCAGAAAACCATCTCCATTTATGGTTGGGATGAAAAAATTCGAAGCAACAATCCCGCAGGCATCTTCAAAGACAGATACCCAGGGGTTTTCAACCGATTCAGCCAGTGTTCCCGAGTTATACAAGGAATAATGCTGAGCCTGAAGGCCTCCCGCCCATAAGAGCAATAACAGTATATATATGCGCGTCTTTATGTTCATCACGGTTATTTGCAGCAGTTTTTGCTAACTTAGTCCCATAAAAGTAAGAGTTTATACCCAGATGCTGAAGAAACAATTATGGATTTGCTCAATTGTGGGTGCGCTGGCGGTTATTCTCGGCGCCATGGGTGCGCACCGGCTGCAGCCTGTACTGACCGCAGCAGAACTGAATACCTGGCAAACTGCCGTACAATATCATTTTATCCACGTCCTGGCGATGATGGTGATTGCCCTGACAAACCGCAACTATAAATTCCTGAATCGTTCATTCCTGTTCTTTGCGCTGGGCATCCTGTTTTTTTCGGGCTCTCTATACTTTTTGTCGCTGCGAGCACACCTTGGAATTGAACACATAGGCCCACTGGGCATATTAACACCCATTGGAGGAATTTTCTTTATTATCGGATGGATCATGCTCATTTTTCACAAGACGAAAACCTGAACCTGTATGCAGAAGTGATTCTGCCGCTGGCGCTCCCTGCAAACTACACCTACCGCATCCCTCCTCACCTGGCCGGAGAAGTGGTTCCAGGGAAACGTGTTGCCGTACAATTTGGAACAAGCAGGATGTATTCGGCATTGGTACGCCGGATCACCAGTGAATTCTCTTCACGCTACGCCCCGAAAGAAATACTGGAAGTGCTGGACGATTCCCCTATTGTGACCGATGATCAATTTCGGTTCTGGGAATGGATGGCCACCTATTACATGTGTACCACCGGCGAAGTCATGACCGCCGCCCTGCCCGCTTCCCTCAAACTTTCCAGCCAGACAAAGATCATACTCAATCTGGATCCGGAGAAACGAACAGCAGCCCTCAACGATAAAGAATCCATCGTGCGGCAGGCCCTGGAACTGCAACAGGAACTAACAGTAAACGACATCGTTAAGTTACTGGGACAGAAAACAGTGATGCCACTGATCAAGTCACTCATCGAAAAGGAAGTCGTGTATGTATCCGAACAAATGACTACCGGATACAAGCCCCGTATGGCTGCCTACCTGGAACTGGATCCTGTTTATAAAGATCCCGCCCACCTGAAAACATTATTTGAACTACTGGAACGCGCTCCCCGCCAGCTGGATGCCCTGATGACCTGGGTAAGGCTCGCGAAAAACAGAGACCGGATATCCAAAAAGGAATTAATGGAAGAAAGCGGGTCAAGCAGTGCCACCATTGCTGCCCTGGTGGAAAAAGAAGTATTCATCCTTTCCCGGCAAGAGGTGAGCAGGTTACCAAGGGAAGAAGACGAAACGCCTGAAAACTACCAACTTTCGCCCGAACAGGAAGCAGCCTGGCAAAATACCAGGGAATTGCTAAAGACCAAAGAAACAGTACTCATCCACGGAGTCACGGCCTCGGGAAAAACCCTGCTGTATATCCGACTGATCGAAGAATGTATTGAAAAAGGGAAACAAGCTCTGTACCTGCTCCCTGAAATCGCCATCACAGAACAAATGACCCGCCGGTTGAAGGCCTATTTTGGCAACAAACTGGCCGTCTATCATTCCCGTTTCAACGATAATGAACGCGGAGAGATCTGGAAAAATGTATTGCAAGGAACCTGTAGCATCATCCTGGGAGCCCGTTCAGCACTTTTTCTACCCTTTCGCGATTTGGGACTGGTAATCGTTGATGAAGAACATGAGAACTCCTACAAACAGTTCGACCCCGCACCACGCTATCACGCCCGTGACAGCGCCCTTTACCTGGCCGGCCTGCAAAAAGCCCCGGCAATCCTCGGATCAGCAACCCCTTCGCTGGAAAGCTATTACCACGCTACGCAAGGAAAGTATGGACTGGTTACCATGGACCAACGCTACGGAGACGTCATGCTCCCGGAAACCCTGGTAGCCGATATGCTGCAGGAAACCCGAAAAAAAACAGCCAATGCTCATTTTAGTTCCCTCCTGATGGAGGAAATAAAAGCAAGCCTGGAAGCCAAAAAGCAAGTGATCCTCTTCCGGAACCGAAGAGGCTACGTGCCCATGCTGATCTGCCATGCCTGTGGCTATGTACCCCAATGCATTCACTGCGACATCAGCCTAACCTACCATCGCAGTAACGGAAAGTTGATCTGTCATTATTGCGGGTATTCAGAAAAATTGCTCTCTACCTGCCCCGCTTGTGGCAGCCACCACCTGGAACAAAAAGGGTACGGAACTGAAAAAGTGGAAGACGAATTAAAAATCCTGCTTCCCGATGCCAGAATCACCCGTCTCGACCTTGACAACACCCGTAGCAAATATGCCTTCCAGCAAATCCTGAATGATTTCGAAGACGGCGCCATCGACATCCTGGTAGGGACCCAGATGGTTACCAAAGGACTTGACTTCCGGAATGTAAATCTGGTAGGCATCCTGGATGCTGATTCCCTGTTCCGCTACCCTGATTTCCG
>DATCYD010000028.1:0-18263 GCA_036570465.1 Anseongella sp. | reverse complement strand
ATGGTCTGCCACCGGTATAAAACGGGCAGATGGGTTATCTAACGGAGCGTCCATCAGCGACAGCCGCCGGTCACCGTGCTGACAAAGTAACAAACGTCCGTCCGGAGTCAGCAGTAAACCATTTGAACCGGTTTCCCCACCCCTGGGAACCGAACCGGTATATCCCGAAGGTTCAAGCCAGGGCTCAACCCCATGTTGTTCAGTCCATTTATAGATCTTGTTTTCCAGCACGTCAGAGAACAATAACATGTTATCCTGTTCCACCCAAAGTGGCCCTTCGGACCAGTTAAAGCCTTTTCCAATGATCTCCACGTAGGCGTTTGGGTCGATGACCGAATCCAGACCTGCGTCCAGCCGCTCGATACTGCTGCCAGGGGATTCGTTCTTTTGCGCGGAACAACTTCCAAGGGTTATTCCCCCCAGCAAGGTGATTGCAACACGAATGTATATGATACGGCCACTCATTATTGGTGTCTCTGTAGGATTTTCACCGAAAGATAGTAATTTTATCTTCATGGAGAGAGCAGTATTCACAGACAAGGCGTCATTCGGGGCCGTATTGGTTTTGGTACTTACCTGTTTGGCAGGAGAATCCTTTGGTGTTGGAACACCATGGCGCACAGATACCCTGACCCGCCGGGTAGATGCCCTGTTCAGTGACATCGATAATGAAAATTCGCCGGGGGCAGCCGTGCTCGTAGTCAGCAACGGCCAGGTATTGCTGAAGAAGGGATATGGAATGGCCAACCTGGAACATAAGGTGCCGGTGACTCCCGAAACAGTCTTTGATGTGGCCTCCGTTTCGAAACAGTTTACCGGAATGGCGATTGCCATGCTGGTGGAAGAAGGGACCATTTCATTGAAGGACGATATCCGGAAATATATTCCGGAGATGCCTCAGTTTGATGATACGATAACCGTTGGCCATTTGGTGCATCATACGAGTGGTTTGCGTGACTGGCCGGGAACACTTGCCCTGGCTGGCTGGCGCATGGATGATATCATTAGTTTTGATCAGATACTGCGTATGGCTTTTCACCAGCAAGATCTCAATTTCAAGCCAGGTTCTGAGTATAGTTATTCAAATACAGGATACAATCTGCTTGCCAGGCTTGTCGAGCGCGTGAGCGGAAAAAGCTTCCGGGAATGGACACAAGAGCATATTTTCAGTCCGCTTGGTATGAACCATACCCATTTTCATGACGAATACAGCGAAGTTGTACCGGGTAAGGCCTACGGATATTCACGCGGTGGCGACGGAAAACACAATGCTGTGGCAAACGGGCTGACAGCGCTGGGGTCCAGTTCCCTTTTTACCAGCATCAACGATATGGCAAGGTGGGTGGTAAATTTTGAGACGCATCTGGTGGGTGGAACCGCTGTTTGGGACCGGATGCTCCAGCGGGAGGCGCTCAACAACGGAGATCCGAATTCCTATGCCTTTGGGCTGGTCATTGGAACGCATCGAGGCCTTAAGACCGTCAGCCACAGCGGTGGCTGGGCGGCATTCAGCACTTTTGTACTGCATTTCCCCGGTGAGGCTTTTTCGGTAGTGGTTCTGATGAATCATGGTTCGTTAAGCCCGGGCAAGACCGCTTATTCAATTGCCGATCTTTACCTGTCCGCTGAAATGGATGCCAGGAAACCTGCCGGCAAAGAAATAAGACCGGACAATCATAAACCGTTGGAAGTGCCTGTCGCGGTGCTCAATAGCTATACAGGTACTTATCGCCTGGGTCCGGCCTGGTACATCACCATCTCGAGGGAAGGCAACCGGCTGATCACCCAGGCGACGGCTGAATCAGCCATGCCCATGACGCCACTCTCTGATACCAGTTTCAGGGTGGAAGGCTACGGCGGCTCCTCCATTACTTTTATTCGAGATGAACAAGGGAAGGTAACTTCATTTCGTTATCGAGGCCTAACCTGCCCGCGGGTAGAACCGGGCATGCTCCCGGATTTGGCCGGGCTACGCACTTTTGCCGGAATCTATTACAGTGAAGAGTTGGAAACCCGGTACAAGCTGGTCATCGAAGATGGGAAATTAAAGGCCATGCACAAACGGCACGGCGCCATTGAACTGATCCCCGCCTGGAAGGACGAGTTTCGGGGGAAGGCCTGGTTCATGCCATTGGTGAAATTTATCCGAAATGAAAAAGGGGAAATAACCGGCTTTTTGGTGTCTCAGCCACGAAGCAGGAACCAACGCTTCGATAAAATGTAGTTGGCATTCAAATGGATTGTACTTACATTTACCATCTGCACAACACATTATGAGGTTATTGCCGGAATAAAACGATACAATTATGAGGATAACAGGAACGATCTGGGCAGCTGCCTTTTTTCTTGCCTCCTGCACGCCAGGTGCGCAAAAGGAGAATGCCGGTGGCGACAATGGAACTGCTGGCGAACATGCCGGCCATTCAGCATCCGCCGAACAGGCAGGAGAGTGGGTCCAGCTGTTCAATGGTGAATCACTCGACGGCTGGAAAGTGGGCGAAAGCCCGGAAACCTTTAGCGTAGAGAACGGGACCATCAAGGTGGCGGGTCCGCGGGCTCATTTGTTCTATGAAGGCCCGGTGAATAACCATGAATTCAAGAACTTTGAGTTCAAGGCCCAGGTGATGACCACGGAAGGTTCAAATTCCGGGATCTATTTTCATACAGCTTACCAGGAATCCGGCTGGCCGGAAAAGGGTTATGAAGTTCAGGTGAACAATTCCCATACCGACTGGCGGCGCACCGGAAGCTTGTACGGAATTGATGACGTGAAAGACGTGCTGGTGAAAGACAACGAATGGTACACCGAGCACATCATTGTCCGGGACAAACACATTATTGTTAAGATCAACGGAGAAACAGTTGTTGATTATACCGAACCCGACAGTGTAGCTCAAACGACGGCTGTTGGGGGAAGGCGCATATCAAGCGGGACTTTTGCTCTGCAGGGCCACGACCCTGAAAGTGTTGTTTTCTATAAAGACGTACAGGTAAAAGCGCTGCCATAGCACAGTTGACACGTTTCGATTTGTCAACCGGGGTCTTCTTCAGAAATATACCCGTTGAATGAAATAGACTGACGGCGATCGCTGTTCACCCGTAGTGATGCCGATCCATTCTCGGAAACGGTCAGGAACATTTGGCGAACGTCTTCAGCGTCTTTAGGTGTGATCTTTACATCCCACCCCCCTTTTCTGCGCTCTTTAACCGTGTATTCAAAATCAGTTGATTTGAAATCAATTCCCCCTCCTGTCAGGTCGGCCGGTGCACGGTAAGCGCGCCCGAAATAAGGAAGATAACTTACGAGGGTATCACCGGACACGGTTATATGGTAAGCGCTGGTCAGATGCCGGCTGTTGCCGCTCATCGGCAGGGCGATTTGGGCATTGAACATGAAATCTGCATCCCGGACCATTTTCTGCACAGCCTCCGCCTTTTCCTGCTTCTGTGCCCTTGCCGGCTGGTAAACGAACGCCACCAGCAGAATTAGCAGAACGGCTTTCCATATCTTCAATATTTTCATCTTATTTCCTCCTTTTGGGTTTTGCCACACCTCTGTTAAACGTCCGGGCATGAAAAAGGGTTTGCCAGGAGACTTATTTTTTGGTGGAGATCAAGAGCTCCCTTACATCGGTATCAAGCGCCCGGGCAATATCGAAAAGGGTTTCTACGGTGGGTTGCATGCTGTTGGTACACCATTTGGAAACGGTGGTTTTATTCATGCCTAATTGTTCGGCCAGCCAGAGGTTGGTTTTGCCTTTTTCTGCCAGTGCAGCTTTGATCCGGTTAAAAACAGGTCTGTTCCCAATCATGTTCCAGCGGTATAAGGTCAAGCAAGGTACTGAAAATACTTTAAAACCTTTTCGGGTGCATATGTAATACTTTTTAGTTGCTTTTAAAGCAATTTTAGTTTATCTTTACCGCAACATCTAATAGTTAACCAAAACCTGTTTCCATGCATACGTCATTTAATCATCTGCCGGAGCTCAATCAGCAGGAGCAACTAGACTACCTGGTTAGGATCATTACCGATTCCCTGGACATCAGCGCTATTATTTATTTTGGAAGCGTTATTTCCAGTACGGTGATACGAAGTTGTTTCACCAATGATGGTCTCGAAGGAAATTATCAGTACGAATACGACCTGCTGGTTATTCCGCTGCCCGGAGAGCAACGTGAAGATTACGAACTTCAGGACATCGTCGAGAGACGTTGCCGCTCGTATGCAAAGGTAAATGCCACGGTTCGAAGTCCGGAGATCATTCAGGACCTGTTGAAAAAGGGAAGCTCTTTTTATGAAACCGTTTTTGATAAGGGGTTCCTGCTTTATAAGAACGAAGGTGCCGAACTGCCTTTTTCAGTGCGCCCTGCCACCCCTGCTGCCAGAATGCTGAAGGCCGAAAAGGACTGGGACATTCTTTATTGTGATGCGTCCAAATTCCTGGCCGGCGCAGAATTTTACGCCGGTAACGGGGACCTGAGGCATTCGGTATTTATGCTGCATCAGGCTACTGAACGGGTTTGTTCTGCCATGATCCGGGTTTTTGCCGGACTGCATACCAGTACGCATAACCTGAATAAACTGCTTCGCTATACGCGTCTTTTCAGCATGGAGCCTTCGGCAGTCTTTCCCCGGAATACACCTGAAGAAATGCATCTGTTCGACCTGCTATTCAAGGGATATTCAGATGCCCGCTACCGCCAGAACTACCAGATCGATGCGGATGAACTGGAAATATTGCTCCGTCGGGTGCACCGCCTGCACGATATAGCTGAACGGCTTTGCCATCGACGGCTTCGCGCTTATTCCCGGCAAGAAGCCGAAGGCCATCTCCTTCCGGGGAAAATCACCGGCGGGTCCGGACGATTGTGAAAGAGCGGTTCACACGATGAAATGGTAACCAACGCCTTTCTACGAAGAATAAAGGCTCGTGCTACTTATTGGCGCGGGAACAGGCGTTCGTCGATGGCGGGGATGATCCGCAAAGCGTTTTTGTAATAGACCTTTTTCAGGATATCTTCCGGGAGGCCCAGGCCGTACATGGGCCAGAAGGCGTGGTATTTCTTGTGATAAGGGAAGTATTCGTCTTCCGTTTCCAGAACCCGGAAATAGGTGGTGTATTCTTCGGGAACCCAGCTGTCCTTGCCGAAGAGGATGCGGTCCTGGTGTTTGGTAAAGAATTTAAGAGCCATCCGGGGTTGTCGTCCCAGTTCAGCGATCACGGCGCCGAATTCAACCATGACATTGGGCAAGTCGGTTAGCAAGCTGTCAAGCGTAGCCAGATCATTGGCATACCAGCCAAAGTGGGCGGCGATAAAGGTGGTTTCAGGGTGTTTCCGGAACATCTGGTGTTGCTCTTCAATGAGTTGTTCCCAGGGTACGGGATTATCCGGCCCCCGTTGACGACGGGGATGGGTGATGAGTTCCAGCCAGCGTTCATTGTTCTCGCCGGGCTCTTCCCAGAAAGGCGCGGGATCGGCGGTATGGATCAGGACTGGAATGTTCAGCTCGCCGCATTTTTTCCAGATGGGATCCAGCCGGGGATCGTCCACGGGTACGCGCCGGCCAGACCGGTCATTGACCGAAAAACCCAGGTTCTTAAAGATTTTTAGTCCGGCTGCGCCGTTTCGGACGTCTTCTTCCAGTTGACGCACCGCATTTCGTGTCCAGTTTTCGCTGCCAATGCCATCGAAGTCAATATTGGCGAAAACCAGGAACCGTCCTGGAAAATGCTGTTGGATGGCGGCGGTTTTCTGTTGCAGGCTTTCGCCGTTGCCGCCACTTAGGTTCACCATGACGCGCATGTTCAGGGTATCCATCGCCCGGACAAGTTCTTGCAGCCTCCCTGGACTCATATCGCGCTGGTGGCTGTGCACATCAACGAACGGAATGCTCGCATGCGTCAAAGGGTGTTCCGGGACTACCAGGGTCGAAACCGGATCGTAAGTTTCGAAGTCAATCCGTACCTGTGCCGCCGCGGGTACACCGGCCAGGAACAAGATTGCCAGGGTGGCTGAAAATATGTTATGCAACATAAGTCGGTCGGTAAGCTATACCTGCTATTATTGTCCGGTTTCCGCGGGAGCCGGCGCGTCCATAACGCAACGGAAGCCCAGATTATTCGAAGCGCTGCTCACTTCTCCCTTTCCCCGGCTGCGGGGTTTATACCGAATGCAGTACTGGTCGCTGCAGAGAAAGGAACCGCCACGCTGTACCCTCTTTACCGCGTTCGGCTCGTCAGGGTCATAGCTATCGGCAGGTCCCTTGGGGTTGTCAGATGGGCTGTTGCGATAATAATCCGGCCTGTAAAAATCGCTGCACCATTCCCAGACGTTTCCTTCCATGTCGTAAAGACCATAGGGGTTAGCCGGAAAGGTTTTAACAGGAGCTACGCCGGCAAACCCGTCCTCAATGGTGTTTCCTTCAGGAAAGTTTCCCTGGAAGATGTTGGCCACCCATTTCCCTTCCGGTTTCAGCTCATCCCCCCAGTAATAGGTGTGTCCGGGTTGCCCGCCGAGAGCGGCAAACTCCCATTCTGCTTCGGTGGGAAGTCTTTTTCCGGCCCATTCGGCATAGGCTGCCGCATCTTCGTAGCAGACCTGAACGACCGGTTCGTTGGGATCCGGCTCTTCCGGATGATTGGGCCCCATAGGGTGCTTCCAGCTGGCTCCGGGCACATATTTCCACCATTGCAAAGGATTGTCCAGGGACACCTGGTGATCAGGCGGTGAGAAAACTGCTGAGCCAGGCACCAGCATGGCTGGAGCAACCCCGGGAAAATCCGCCGGATCCAACTCCCGTTCCGCCACGGTCACATAACCGGTCGCCTTCACAAATTCTGCGAACTGGGCATTGGTCACCTCATGAGGGTCCATCCAAAAACCATTTATCCTGACCGGGTGAACAGGGCCCGCATCCGGGAATTCCGGATTTTCAGTACCCATCATAAAGGAACCACCAGGCACCCAAACCATGTTTTCCGGAACCGCTTCCGCAGTTCGTGTCGCAGTTGGTCCCTTCTGTTCTTTATTATCAGTCTTTTTTGGCGTGGATGTGCAAGCTGTCAATACAGCAAGCAATCCCAACCAACAGTTTTTCGTAATTCCGGAATAGTCCATAAAACAAATTTAGGGCAACCGGATGACTTTTACGAATTAATTAGTGTAACCATCATTCTGGGTGAGTTCCGGATTGATCAGTCTTTGGTTGGCCGGGATTGGGAACAGCACCTCGTAAGGCTCAAACACAAAGTCAGCTTCAGAGTAAGGAATTCCTCCGCGGGTTGTGGTCGGATTGCTTTTTTCCCGTTTCCCGTATGCGTTCATGAACGCGGCCAGCTCCTGAGGCGTTTGGGTTCGCTTCAGGTCAAACCACCGGTGGTTCTCGAAGGCCAGTTCAATCCGGCGTTCGTGCAATACCGCTTCCCGGAAAGCATCATTTCCCAGTCCGTTAAGGGGGTCCAGGTTTGCCCTCAGCCTGACTTCATTCAGATATCCTGCAGCTTCAGTGGTTGGCCCGGAGGCCTCATTGATTGCTTCGGCAAGCATGAGCAATACATCAGCATACCGGATGACAGGCCAGTTATCATTTGTCCGGCCACGGATCGCGTGTGGGTGATTGTACTTGTTGATGAAGGGAACAGGCACCCAGTCTCCTTCCAGGTTTGTATATCCTTCTTTTAGAGAAACGTCTTTCCGGAGATCCCCCGCCTCGTAATCTGCAATGATATCGAGAGAAGGAATGTTCCACCCTCCGCCATTCTGGCCAGGGAAGTTGATCACGGCGCCTTCCGACTCCCGTGGGGCGAAAGTGTAAATGAAATTACTCCATTCTCCCAGGTCGTTGTCACCCTGGAACTGCACGTCAAAAATGGATTCTTTGTGATTCTTTTTGGCCGGGTCGAAGACATCTGCATAGCTGCCCAGGAGACCATATCCCAACGGCAATATTTTCTTTAATGTGGTAACTGCTTCGGAATATTGTTTCCTGGTCAATTGTACTTTTCCCAGCAGGGCCAGTGCGGCACCCTGGGTTACCCGGCCTGTTTCGGTTTCGTCGTATGAGGGAGGAAGTGCGCCGATGGCCATATTCAGGTCGCTTACGACCAGCTCATACACCGTCTCTACCGGCTGACGTTCGTATTCCCAAGCTTCCGACGGAGTTTCCAGAGGCGTGGTAACGATGATGACCTCACCAAAATACTGTACCAGGTTAAAGTAATAATAGGCCCTCAGGAATTTAAGCTGTCCTTCGTATTCCTTGATAACGTTCTCATCAAACGGCGCACCTTCCAGTTTTGAAAGGGTGGTGTTAATATTGGCAAGAGCCTGGTAATAACTGTTATAAAGGCTATTGATATTGCCGGTGGAAGGGTTGATCTGCCAGAATTCAAGAGCCTCCAGTGATGGTCCCTGCCCGCGGTCACCAATGTTGAAATGAAGGGTGGTGTTATCAGTGATGAATTCGTTGTATTGCCACTGGTTGCGGATGATGTCCTGAAGCTGGGAATATACACCGTTAACCGCTTGGTTTATCTGGGTCTCGGTCTGATAGAAGCTTCCTTCAACCAGGCGGGTGGGATCGGTCTTATTCAGGAAATCCTCTCCGCAGGAAGACAGCAGCAATGTCAGGAGCAAAGCGGGAAATATGTTCTTTGATTGCATGATCGTGGATTTAGAATTTTACGGAAGCGCCTATAGAGAAAATACGGGGAACGGGATAAGCTTCGTCGTCCACACCCGGCTGAGTTCCTTTACGGAGGTCAATTTCCGGATTATTGCCCGGATATTTCGTGATCAGCAACAGGTTGTCAGCCGCGAAATACACCCGTGTGTTTTTCAGGCTAGGGATGGTATAACCCAGGGTCAGGCTTTTCAGCCAGGCATGGCTGGCATCATACACATACCGTGAGTTGGATTCCCTTTCCCATTTCCAGGTATTGGTGGTAGCGCCAACGCCGTCACCGGGGTTTTCCGCAGACCGCCAGCGGTTCTTTCCTGATCGCAGGATATTGAATACGCCGTCCATATTCATGGTTGTAGCTTCGATATTTCTGAAGAGATCATAATCCTGGGCGCCCGTGAACAGCAGGTTCAGGTCAAAGTTTTTATAATCACCCCCCAGTGTAAAGCCCCAGACGAATTTGGGATGTGGGTTGCCGATTTCCACCATGTCCTGGGTGTCATAGGTGATGACGCCATCGTCGTTGGTGTCTTCATACTTGTAAACACCAGGAATGGCCCCGTCTTGTTCCGCCCAGGCATCAATCTCTTCCTGCGTGTTGAAAATGCCAACCATCCGAAAGCCATGAAGCATTCCAATTGGCCGTCCAATCCGGGAGACATTGTAAACACTGTACATGCTACCATCCCGGATTTCGTTATTCTCTCCATTGATCTCCAGCACTTTATTCCGGTTGAATGCAATATTGAAGTCGGCATACAGATTCACCTTATTTATGGAGGTCTGATAACCGAGTGCGAATTCCAGTCCCTGGTTCTCCACTTCTCCGATGTTGGAGAACGTGGTGGTAAATCCGGAAATCACCGGAATTTCAATGGGCAGCAACATGTCGTTGGTGACCTTCCGGTAGTACTCCGCCGTGAAATATAACCTGTTGCGGATCAAAGCGGCATCCAGCCCAATATTTATCTGGTTTGACTGTTCCCAACCCAGTTCGGAGTTGGCAAAGGCGCCCAGCACCTGTCCGCTTGAGAAGCTGCCTCCGAGGATGTAATTGGCAGGATTCAGAATAGATAAACTTCGGTAATTCCCGATATCGTTGTTGCCGGTTACGCCCCAGCTCCCTCTTAGTTTCAGGTCCGAAAGCCAGGGAAGATCCTGCATAAACGGTTCGTCAGACATGCGCCAGCCGAGTGAAACAGCTGGGAAGTTCCCCCATTTGTTGTTAATGCCGAAACGGGAACTTCCTTCCCGGCGGAAAGTGGCGGAAAACAAATATTTTTCTTTATACGTATAGTTCACCCGGCCAATGTAAGCAAGCATGCTCCAGCCAGCCTCTCCGGAGCCGGCATTCACCCGTTCGGCCGCATCCAGGAAGCGGATAATGTCATTAGGGAACTCATCGCCACTTGCACTCAGGCCTTTTCCTGTTTCTTCCTGGGCAGAGAACCCGGCCATGATACTGAAATCATGATCGCCTATTGTTCGTGCATAGGTCAGTATCTGATCGGCGGCTACATTCATGGTCTCTCCACTACCCTGATCCAGGTTGGCTTCCCGGGGAGGTGGTTGGTCAAAACCCCGTCCCGCCAAAGTGGAAGGCCGGAATTCCTTAAAGCGGGTATTGATCAGCCGCGCATTGACGGATGATTTGAATTTGAAATTCCGAAGGAAAGAGAACTCAATATAACCGTTTGTAATGATGTCCAGGTTATTTCTTCTCCGCTCCATTTCGACGAGTTCCTGGACTGGATTGGCAATACCGAATACGCCGTCATGACCACCGATATAATCATTGAAAGTGCCATCTTCATTATAGACAGGCTCTCTGGGGTCTGCCCAGAGTGCAGAACCGATCACGGCCTGTCGCCCGTCTGTCTGGGCATAGTCTTCCCGGAAAAACGCACCGGCGATATTCCAGCCAATGGAGATATGCTCATTGATGTCCCCGCGCAGGTTTGCCCGGACATTAAAACGTTCAAATCCGGTTTCAATGATGGATCCCGCCTGATTCAGATAGTTGATTGACAATAGCGATTTTACGATCCCTTTGCCTGAAGCAAGCATGATGTTATAGTCCTGGAAAGGAGCATTGTTATTCATGATCTCGCTCATCCAGTCAGTGGAGTACATGGTTTCTTCCGGATGACGAAAATCCTCAGGCACCTCATCGATCGTGGGTTCCCGGTCTTCAAAATACCGGATCTTATCCATGAAACTTTCTTTCTTGTATTGAGCGAACTCCATGCCGTTCATCATTTCCACGCGCCGGGTAGTGGGGACATTTTGAATCCCGTAGTTGGCGGTGAATCCAAGGCTCAGTTCATCATTTTTGGCGGTCTTCGTTGTGATCAGGACCACCCCATTCGAACCTCTGGCCCCGTAAATAGCAGTAGAAGCGGCATCCTTCAGAACGGTAATGCTTTCTACATCGGCAGCGTTCAGGTTTCGGCCGGCGGATGTACCCATGGCAAAACCGTCAATGACGAACAAGGGGTCGCTGCCAGCTCCCAGGGAACCTATTCCCCGGATCTTTACATCCAGTTCCTCCCCCGGAGTGCCGGTATTCTGTTTTACTACCACGCCCGGAGCCTGGCCCAGCATTAAATTGTTGAGGTTGGAAACCGGACGATCCTTGACCTTCTCCATATCAATTACCGATACGGCAGAAGTGATATCGCGCTTTCGTTTTGAGCCATAGCCAATAACCACGACCTGTTCCAGTGCCTGGTTATCAGGAGCCAACTGAATGGTCACGGGCTTGCCTGCCTGGGCCTGAACTTCCCGGGTAGCATATCCCAGAAAGGAAATAACAAGTGTTACATTGGTTTCCTGTGCTTCAAGGGTGAAATTTCCGTCCGGGTCTGTTGAAACACCCGTGGCGGAGGTCTTAACTTTTACGGAAACACCCGGAAGCGGCGCGTTGCTGGCGCTGTCAATAACCTGACCTTCTATGGTACTTTGCTGGGCAGTCGCCTGAAAAAAGAAAATGCTGGTGCCAATTAATAATAGCAAACCTTTCCAGGCCTTGCCACGACCGGATGACGGCCGTTGATGAGGTATTCTCATATAAATAAAACTTGGTTTAGAAGTAAAATCTTTACAAGAATACCTGATCTGCTGTTCAGATACTATATACTTTTTGACAAGTACATGTACATTTTGATATTCCGGGTCGCTTCAGTTTCAGGCCAGCAAATCCATCACAGGCTCCGCAACGCCGTCCGGAGTGGTGTAGAAAGGCCGTTTTTCGACTACATAATTGGTTTCCGGCGGGATACCCAAAGTGTGATAAATAGTCTGGTGCAGCTGTTCGATCTTGATCGGGTTCTCCACGGTTTTGCACGGGCGCTCATCGGACGTTTTCCCATATACGAATCCTTTCTTTACTCCACCGCCGAACATCAGAACGGAGCAGCCATCGGTAAAGTGACGGTGCATGCCGTAGAACTTTTCTTCGTTGATAATATCAGGTTGTTTCACCTGATTCTTTACGGTGGCGCCGGGGCGGCCTTCCATGAGCATATCCCGGCTGAATTCGCTGGCCAGGATAATGAGTGTACGATCCAGGTGACCGGATTCTTCCAGGTCCTTAACAAGTTTTGCCACGGGGCCGTCAATTTGTTTTTTCATGTCCACCAGCCTTGAATGCCCGTTTTCGTGGGTGTCCCATCCTTTGAACGGTTCATATTCGGTGGTGACGCTGATAAAACGGGCTCCCTGCTCGGTAAGACGTTTGGCCATCAGGCAACCCAGGCCAAAGCGGCCGGTATTGTAAATATCATAGCTTTCCTTAGGCTCTGAGCTCAGGTCGAAGGCCTTGGCTTCGGGTGAGTTCAACAGAATATAAGCTTGTTCCATGGAACGTTTCAGCGATTCTTTCTGGTAGCCACTGGACACTTCTTCCAGAGGGCTCTGCTTGATCAGCTCCGTGTAGAGCTTGTTTCTTGCTTCGAAGCGTTTCAGATTCATTCCGGCCGGTGGGCGTACGCTATCCAGACCCTGACTGGGGTCAGGAATAAGGAAGGGACCGTACTCGCTTCCCAGGAAACCAGCGGTATGAAAAGCCTTAAGTTCCTCGCCTTCGCCCAGGGTAAAACGCTGACCGATATCAACGAATGGTGGAATTACCGGGTTTTTGGGCCCCAGCTCTTTTGCAACCCAGGCGCCGAAATGAGGGGCAGCAACGGTTTGGGGCGGCTCGTAGCAGGTGTGCCAATGATACTGATGCCTGGCGTGAAGGATGAAACCCATATCCGCAGCTACGTATGAACGAATAAGCGTGGCCCGGTCCATTACCGAAGCGATTGACTCCAGTCCTTCGGAAAAGGACACTCCGTCAACCGAGGTAGGGATCGACGGAAACGTACTTAGTACCCCATTAGCGTCCATTCCTTTTTTATAGGGCTCGTAGTGTTTCGGGTCGAAAGTCTCGGTATGTGCCATGCCTCCCGCCATCCACAACAGGATGACTGTATCGGCAGTTGGCTTTATCTTGCTTCCGGTAAGACTGCAGCCCGAGAGCATGCTTGCCATAGGTGCGCCGGCAGCCAGCGCTGCCAGGGTGGCGGCGGAACCGGTTTTTAAAAAATCCCTTCTGTTCCAGGTGGTAGCCATGATCGTATCTCCTTGTAAAATTAGTAAATCAATTGAAATTCCGGAACAAGCATCAATGCCCAAACCAGGTCCTGAATATTTTCCTCACTGGGTTTGGGGCCGATGGCCGATTCCACTAAGCTTATTTCTTCTGGCGTAGCCGGTCTTCCCAGCGCCCGCATGTAAAGGGCGGCAACAAGGCTATCTGTGTTTGCGTATTGAGCCTTCCACTCAGCCGCTCCCCGGTGAAGTGCTTCGGAGAATTTGGAGCCATTGGTAAGTTCCAGGGCCTGCAGCAGGCTGGCCTGTGAAGTCCGGTTGGTGATCACCGTTTCCCGCGACGGCCTTCCCAACGCTTTCAGGAAGGGGTCATTCACAACCAGGGAAGCCCGGGGGAAGGGAGCATTTTCAATGGCTTCTGAAGGCAATCGTTTAAGCGCCAGGGAAGTACTATCGTACAGAGGCGTAAATACTTTGCTGACTGCGTCGGCGAACTGCTCAGCGGACAGCCGGCGGCGTACCATTCCTTTAAATACATAGTCTTTGTCCACCAAATACCCTGGTTCATTTATAGAAACAGATGGTAGCTGGTAGGTTTTCGAGGTCAGTATCTGATAAATAAGGCGCTTGAGATCGTAGCCATTATCCACAAAGTCTGTTGCCATCCAGTCAATCAGGTCCTGGCTCCAGGGCAAGTTGTCCATGATATCAACCGGTTCAATAATGCCTCTTCCCATGAGCTGTGCCCAGATCCTGTTGACAATCGTCCGGTACATCCGGCCGTTTTCCGGCTGGGTCAGATAAGTTGCCAGTTCTTTCAACCGTTCGGGAGTGGGCGCGTCGGTGGTGATGGTGCCCAGCTCAGGGAACAACATGGCGCTGCTGGCTAATTCCCCGGTGGGTTTATCACAACGGGCGATTTGCAGGGTGGTATCGGCGAAAATATTGGCAAAGGCGTAAGCCTCGCTCAATTTCCAGTCACTGATAAAGCTATCGTGACAGGAAGCGCATTTGAGGTTTAGCCCCATAAATACCTGTGATACGTTCTGAGCAGCCTGCATTTCAGTCGATTGGCTGGAATTGACGGTTCCGCGCCAGCGAATACCTTTAATGAAACCCTCGGATTCCTTGGTGGGGCTGATCAGTTCACTCACAAACTGGTTGTAAGGTTTGTTGGTTCGCAAGGCCTGATAAAGCCATTCAGTGATGTCAAAGCGCCCTCCGGTGATGTATCCGGTGCCTGTATAATCATTGCGCAGCAGGTCATTCCAAAAGGTGAGCCAGTGCTGGGTGTAATCATGATCGCGGTTGAGCAGGTTCTTTACCAGGGTTTCCCGTTTATGGGGGTCTGCGTTGCTGACAAATGCCTCCACGCTATCGGGCGAAGGTACCAGGCCAACTACATCCAGATATACGCGGCGGATATAGGTGCGGTCATCTACCGTTCCGCTCCAGGAAATGTTGTTGTCCTTGAAATACTGGTCCACCAGCAGGTCGATGGGCTGTGTGATATCCCCCTGGGCAACAGGCAGCTCAGGACGGCGTGGGGCCAGAGGCGCCAGGTAATAAATACTTTTCTCTTTATCGGGCCATGGGGCGCCTTTTTCAACCCAGAACGTCAGCACTTCAATCTCTTTTTCGCTCAACGTTTTCCCTTTTGACGGCATCACGTCATCATGGCCGGCGGGAAGTTTAATACGACGGATCAGGTCGCTGTTTCCAGGATCGCCTGCAACAAAGATGGGCCCGTCTTCTCCGCCTTTAAAGAAGGCTTCCTTGCTATTCAACCGCAATTCTCCCTCGGCTTTATCCGAGCCATGGCATTTATAGCAGGAATGGGCGAAAATGGTCCGGACTTCCAGATTTAAATCTTGCTGTTGTGAAAGGGTCAGGGTATCGGCCTGTTTCAGGCTGGCCAGCACGAAATTGGGATTATTGCTGGCCAGGGAACCTTCTTCGCCTTCCGGTTTACTCAAAGGGAGCACTTCGGTCAGATAATCTTCACCGTGGGTCACCATGGCGCCGTAATGTCCGGCCAGGGAAACCCCGAGCACGGTCACGATCAGCGAATAACGATAGGCGGCGATCCATCCCCGCTTCAGGAAAAGCAACGTGAGCAGGGACAGGGCCATCGTAACCACGCCCAGCCAACGGTGTATTTCAATGTTGGTGCCGGCATAGCCTTCGTTGCCAGCCAGCAACCAGCCGAAGATCACCGCCATGACAGCGCTGATCGCTCCGATCCAAAGAAGGATAAGGATACCGTTCCTCAATGCAGCGGATTTACCTTTCCAATCAATTAATTCGAGAAGCAAGGCAACGCATAGCAGCCCTACCGGGAAATGGACAATGAGCGGATGAAATCTTCCGAGCAGCATCCATAGCCAGAATGGCTCCGTTTCTACCGCTTCAGCAATGGGTTCGGCAGGAACAGGTTCCTGAGCCACTCCAAATGCACTGGCAATAATAAAGATCCCTGTTAAGAGGCATACACATGCCATGGCAGGCGTCCTGAAACGCCCATTTCTCATCAAATTCATCCCGGTTCTCTAAAGGTTAAGTAACGTGTCAGTGTAACATTTGACACTCCATTACTATCTTTCAGCTGGCTAATATAAGGGGAATCAGCATGTTAAACCATATACAATTTGACAAAATGATGTAGTTTTTGACACAATGCATTTGATATACATCAGAAGATCAGTCAGTTAAAAGTGTTAGTTCCTGCCGGAGCGTCCGGAAATTCAACAGTATAATGGCGGCAATGATGAGTACGATCCCAGTCCATTGCATAATCAGTACCTGTTCGTCCAGCAGAAGCCAGGCTGAAGAGACCGATACCGGGATCTCGATGGAAATAAGGATGGAGCCCAGGCCCATGCCGGCGCGTGGCATGCCCAGGTTGAGTAATAATGGGGGCAAAACGGTCCCGAACAGTGCCAGTAAAAGCCCCCATTTCATAAATATCGAAAACTGAAAACCGGAAGCGGTTTGTGTATCGGAAACTGGTGACGCGAAAGCGGTTTGCAGGAGCACGAATAGCAGAACCACCGCCGTGCCTCCGGTCAGGATCCAGAAGCTTTTCTTGCGCGCCGGCATTTCTGTGGCTACGCGGTTGGCCACCAGCAAAGAGATCGTATAGGTGAGCGCTGCTGCCAGCCCCCAGCCAACTCCCCGCAGGTCTGGTTTTGCGGGGCTCCCGATCGCATTGGTAGCCAGTAATGTCCCCGCCAACACAATAAGCACCGCAATAATTTTGTCGGGTGGTGGCATTTTCTTTTCGAGAAAGGCATCCAGCACAATCCCCATCCAGATAGTTTGCATTAATAAGATCACGCAAATGGAAACTGGAAGGTAACGTACAGACATATAATAGCAGACCCCTGTAAGGCCGTAGGCGGTTCCTCCTGTGACCAGCCGCAATATCAGGGAACGCTCATCCGGCTGTTTACCTGCCTGGAGAGGTGTCTGTTTGCCCGCATGGGGAGGCTGTTTCCCCCGACTGAATAACAACAACAGGCCCATCACCAACAGGCCAATGGTGTATTGAGATACCGTTGCTTCGGCGGTGGTGTAACCTTCATTGTATGCCAGCCGGACAATCGTGGCCAGTACTCCATAACTGGCAGCACCACCGGTGACAAAAAGAATGCCTTTCACTAAATCCCTGTTCATGCATCAGGAGGTTTTACGGTAGTTCCAGATGGCCCAGCTATTCAGAGCCGCCGCAAAAGCGCCAATGTACAGAAATTCAGGGAGGACATCGGCAAAGCTGCTCCCCTTCAGGACAATCATGCGTACTACCTTCATGAAATGTGTTACAGGGGTGAGGTTTGAAATGACCCGGGCCCATACAGGCATGCTTTCCACGGAAGTGAATAGGCCACTCATCAGAATAAAGATCATGACGAAAAAGAATGCAATGAACATTGCCTGAATCTGAGTATCGCAGTAAGTTGATATCAGTAAGCCAAAACCGAGTACCGCCACCAGGTAAAGGGCGGCGAAGAGAAAGAGCGAAAAGAAGCTGCCTTCGGGAAAGATGCCGTAAATACTCCAGCATATGATCAGTCCGAGCGTGAACACAACCATGCCAATGATCCAGAACGGAATCAGCTTTCCCAGGATAAACTCCCATTTTTTTATGGGGGTAACGTTGATTTGTTCAATGGTACCTACTTCCTTTTCGCGGACAATGTTCAGGGCTGCGATGAAACCACCCACCATGGTCAGCAGGATCACCAGAATGCCTGGGACGATATAAAACCGGTATTCAGCCATCGGATTAAACCAGTTGCTGTAGGTGACATTGATCACTGGAGGAGGGCTGATTTCTGCAGTCCCCCCGCTGCCAGGAGATGCCCTGGTCATGACATTGATCTTTAAACCGGCATTAAAATCCCGGATCACCGAACGGAGATAATTGCTCCCGATAAACGCCTTGGTGCCGTTGATGGCATCCACGTAAATACCTAGTTGCCGGGAACCTTCACGAATAAGATTGCGCTCAAAGTCTTCGGGGATTTCCAGTACCAGGTCAGCTTCTCCCTTTTCTATATGGGTGAGGGCTTCCCGGTACGAAAGGTCGGCGCTGATTAGTCTGAAATAACCTGAAGATGCAATTTTGGTAAGGAGTTTTTGCGAAAATGCACTATGGTCATGATCCACGATGGAAACATTGACATTTTTTACCTCGAAATCCATTGCCAGGGGCAGGATGATCAGCTGGACGCAGGGCACGGCAAGCATCATGGCAAGAATTGTCTTGTCGCGGAAGATCTGCCGGAATTCCTTTTGCAATATGAATCTCAAAACCTTCATGACAGCCGGATCTTAAAGTTTTTCAATGCGATTCCCAACAGGGCCAGCGTCATGATCACCAGAATGAGTGTTTCTTTCCAGACGTAGGCCATACCCAGGCCCTTGAGCATGATCGACTTAATGATCAGAAAATACCAGCGGGAAGGAACCAGGTTAGAAAGGG
>DATCYD010000027.1:0-5520 GCA_036570465.1 Anseongella sp. | reverse complement strand
CTTGCCCGGGCAGGACATGATCCCAGTTACATTTTCAGGGGCCATAAAGCAGATATCTTTGAAGGAGGACTTCGCGTACCCTTTCTTGTCAGCTGGCCGGAACAGATCAGCAAAAGCACTACCTCCGGTGAAGTCATCAGTACCGCAGACCTGATGGCCACTTTCGCCGATCTAACCGGATATTCCGTACCGGATAACGCCGGAGAAGACAGTTATAGTTTCCTGCCTGTTTTACTCCGGGAAGATTACTCCAGTCCCCTGAGAGAGGCTACCGTCCTTCATTCCATTGACGGTCGTTTCGCCATTGTCAAGGACCAGTGGAAACTGATCTTATGGCCGGGCTCCGGAGGGTGGAGCGCTCCTAAAACCAGGGAAGAGATGAAAGGATTACCAGCTTTTCAGCTCTATAACCTGGAAGCAGATCCGTCGGAAGAGAACAATCTGGCAGAGAATCATCCTGAAAAGGTAAAGGAACTTCAATCCCTGCTTGAACATTATGTCACCAGCGGACGAAGCACTCCCGGAACACCTCAAAAAAATGATGGCCCGCCCATGTGGCCTCAGCTCAACTGGATGGATTCGCGTCCTAATGTAATTATTGTAATAACCGATGATCAGGGCTATGGAGATCTGGGATGCCATGGAAACGAGATCATCAGAACGCCCCATCTTGATCAGTTTTATTCAGAGTCAGTTCATTTGACAAATTTTCATGTCTCACCAACCTGCGCACCTACCCGAGCCGCGTTAATGACCGGGCGATACTCCAACCGGACCGGGGTCTGGCATACCATCGCAGGTCGTTCCCAACTGTTCAGGGATGAAAAAATAATGGCTGAAGTATTTTCAGAAAACGGATATAAGACCGGGATCGTCGGGAAATGGCATTTGGGAGACAATTATCCGTTCAGGCCCATAGACCGGGGGTTTCAGGAAGCCGTTATCCATGGTGGAGGCGGGGTTGGCCAGGGGCCTGATTATTGGGGAAATGACTTGTTTGATGATACTTATTCCCATAACGGTAAATTTCAAAAGTACCATGGATACGCAACCGATGTGTTTTTTGAGAACGCACTGAGTTTTATTGAGAAAAACCAGCAACAACCTTTCTTCCTGTATATTTCTACCAATGCTCCTCATAAACCGTTACATGTGCCGGAAAAATATTACAACCTATATAAAGACGAAGAACAGCTTCCGGAAACCCAAAAACGCTTCTATGGGATGATCACCAATATGGATGATAATTTCAAGAAACTGGATGACAAGCTGGAGCAATTGGGATTAAAGGAAAACACCATCGTCATCTTCATGACAGATAACGGAACAGCAGATGGGTTCCAGGTAAGGGATGGGGTCTTCTATGGGAACGACGGGGGTATGAGAGGAAGAAAGGGAAGTGAGTATGAGGGTGGACACCGGGTGCCGTTTTTCATTCGCTGGCCGGACGGAAAACTAGACCAAAACAGGGATATCCCCACACTTACGGCTCACATAGATGTACTCCCAACGCTGATTGATCTGTGCAATCTTCATTTTGAACAGAAAAATCCGCTGGATGGCAAAAGCCTTAAATCCCTCCTGTATAACCAACCCTGGCCCTGGCTGGACCGGATACTTATTTCTGACTCACAACGACTACAGAATCTAATTAAATGGAGGAAGTCGGCAACAATGAGTAATGACTGGCGATTGATCAATGGTCAGGAATTATACAACATCAAAGAAGATCCTAAACAAACAACCAACGTAGCAAACAAACATCCTGATGTTTTCAAAAAGCTACATGACGCATACGATAGCTGGTGGGCGACCCTGGATTCAGCCCATGTAAACCAGCGATATGCCTATATCATTGCCGGATCTCCCCATGAAAACCCAGTTCGCATAAGTGCCCATGATTTGCATGTGAATCGTTTTGATCAAATGTGGCACCAGGTGGGCGCTCTGAGAGGATCGCGTGCACTTGGCCTTTTCAAAGTTGAATTTGCCGAATCCGGAACATATCAGATCAGTTTATGCCGGTATCCACGGGAAAGCGGTTATGCCATCAATGAACACATACCAGCCGTCAAAACTTCGGTGGAGGTGAACAGGCCCATGCCGGAAAGCAAGCCCATGAACTTCTCCTCAGCCGCGCTGTATGTAGGTGATTTCCTGGAAACTGAAAAAATAGAAAAGGGTGATAAGGAAGTTACATTTAATGTGGAGATGCAAAAGGGAAAGTATGATTTGAAAGCTATGTTAATGGATGACCAGGGAAAAAGATACCCTGCGTACTACCTTTATATTGAGAGAAAAAAATAAACCGTTCTCCTTATAACTGATCAGGTCACTGTACAAGTTGGCGGGCACTAGCGCCGGAGAATCATTTAGTTGTTATTTCATCCAGTAGGTCTGACAGCTCCCTAACTTTTTCAGGTTGGTCCAGGTACAGGTTAACCCTTTCCATCGGATCCTCTTTTAAGTTATAAAGCTGGCCCCGGGGTCCGCCGGTAACCGGTTTCAGCCTGGATGGTTTGGTAAAACCGGCTGAACCGAGGCAGTCGATAAACTTCCAGTCACCCTTTTTAATGGCGAGCGTTCCTGACGAGGAAATATAGACCACGTGGTCCCGGATTGGTTTCCGGTAACCTTCCAGTACCTTGTAAAAACTGTGACCGTCTTCCGTATTCCTATCACTGATCTTTTGTCCGGTCAATTCGGCAAAGGTGGCCTTCAGGTCCACCAGACTAACGGTATGAGGATAAGTCCGGGGCTTTTTGATTTTGGTGGGCCATTTCATGATCAATGGAATGTGATGACCGCCATCCCAGGCGTCTCCTTTCTGGCCACGTCGGATATTGCTCCTGTGTCCGTATGTCTGAATATCTTCTTCCTGCCAGGGGGCGCCATTATCACTTGAAAAAATCACCAGTGTGTTTTCTTCCATGTCCAGGGATTTCAGCGTTTCAGTGATCTGATAAACCGCATGATCTATCCGGGAAACAAAATCGCCATAGGCACCCATGGAAGTACTTCCTTTAAAATCATCCCCGGGTACCCAGGGTGTATGTGGTCCGGTCAGTGACAGGTAAAGCATAAACGGCTTGTCCGGATTATTTTTTGACTGCTTCTGAATAAAATCAACGCCTTCGTCCACGATTTCATCCAGGCATTTTTCGATCCTGAAAGAGGCAGACATTTCACCGTTCCGCCACCAAACCCCATGACCCCAGTAAATATCATCCTTACCGGTATGTTTTCGATCCCATGCCTCTACGGTTCCCTTCAGCGTTTTTGGATAAACATCTGTTGACAGGATAATTTCAGGGTCAACCACTTGTTCATTCCGGACAAACACATAAGGTGGCATATCCAGCGAGCCGGGCAGAATGAATGAATACATAAAGCCCAGGGATGAAGGTCCGCCTCCGACGGGCCGGTTAAAATCCGTATTGGTAAATGGATCTGTTTGCCGCCTGCTTGCTAGCGATTTGGAAGAATCCTTGCACTCCCAGTCCAGCCCCAGGTGCCATTTCCCGATAACGGCTGTTGTATAACCTGCTATTTGCACGACCGAAGCAATGGTTTCGCGCCCTTGTTCTATCAATGGAGATAAGTATCCCCATTTACCCTTTTGTTCCGGCGCCCTGAAAAAATACCGGCCGGTGATGAGGCCGTAACGGGAAGGAATGCAAACCGATCCCCCGGAATGGGCGTCCGTAAAATTAATTCCACCGGCCACCAATTCATCAATATGAGGGGTCCGGGTTCTCGCATGTGGATTATTCCAGGAAACATCTCCATATCCCATGTCGTCTGCCAGTATAATCACAATATTCGGTTTTGGAGACCCCGATTCGGAAGACTTACTTTCCTGCGCCCATACGATGGCACTCTGGAAGATCAATGCGGCCAGGAATACTGAAAAGGAGGCAAATACTATTAAAGTATTACTAAAATATATTCTTTTAATCATCTGATATAATGATTATTATACCTGTCATCAAGAATTTGTTGAAAAGACATCTTGTAGCTCTCATCATAAAGCGCGAAATACTCCCTGCAAAACTTTTCATACGCATTTTTGGCAAGCGTATGATTTCCCATACGGGATAAAGCGGTGCATTGCAGGTGCATCGCTTCTTCATTCACGGGATCAAAAACCGACATCACATTGGCTACTTCCACCCGATGCTCCGGTGATTCTTCATGAGGGATGGTTTTAACGTAGTCAGTAAGCGCTTCAATTATTTCACTTCCGGTTACTGACTTAAAGTGATCCAGCCATTCGTACTGTACTTCACTAAGTAAAGGACCGTTTTCCACGATCCTGATCAATTGCTGAACCCTGGCCTTATTCAGCCCTTTCTTTTGACGGATCAGAGAAAGATAATCTGCATAGTCAATAGATATCTTCGTCCGGTCATAGCATATTTTCCAATTATCCGCATTCTTGCTTAATTCAATAGCGCCCATTTCGGCAAGTACAGATTTCAATTTTGCAATATTTACCGACCGGTTATTCCGGGCGCTTTTCTCCGGTTTATCGGACCATAATAGTTCATCCAGCCTGGAGGAAGAAACGCCCTTTTCCAGCCGCAGTGTGTTTAAGGTTATCAGCAGGAAGAGCTCTTTCAGCAGCGGGGTGAATTTAGCCGTTATATCTTGTTGATGCTTGTCACGTACTGTGAATCCTCCAAAAAACCGGATCACTCCAACCGGCGGGACATGCGGCTGTTGCAAAGGATCTGCGGATAGAGAAAGTTCCCCGGAGGGTGAAGGCACTCCCGGAGGCGACGTTTCCCGTAGAGGTGACGTTTCCCGTAAAGGTGACGTTTCCCGTAAAGGTGAGGAAGCCGGGAAAGACGAACCATCGGCCCCCAGGTCAGGCCGGGGCCCGCTGGCAGGCGCTGCAGTCCTGGTCTGTTTGAAACGCCGCCACACCAACCCACCGGTTACCAGGATAAAAAGCAGGAAGAGAGCAACCAGGATACGGAGCTCCCACGGGCTGCCGCCTGAAACCCCGGCTAGCGCGGCAGATCCGGAATTCCCCACCGGCGGAAAAGCAATGGTATGGATTTCCACCTTGGAAAGATTATTGGTAACATCAAAATACGAGGTCACAGCCACCAACTTGCTGGCACGTTTTGCAAGAAACAGATCGGCAAAAGCATAAACATCATGAAAATTGAAAGGAATTGAATCACCGATCATCTCACTTACAGGCTGTTCCAGGGATCCGTGTATGAGCTGAAGATTGGACTTTGACCGGAAACGGGGAAATATCAGGCTGTAAAAGCTCGAATCATTTTCCACAATGACTGAACTGGCGAAAACATACGGTTCTCTGTCAAGGGATAGTTCATAAACCTTTTCCGCATGCAAGGTGTTCCAATTGATGCGGTAAAGATCCTGATAGTATTCCGGATACAGCATTTGATCTCCTGTGGTACTCCCATACCCACCCACCAGATAGGATATCCCATTCCTGGGTTCACTCACGGAAAACAAATATCTTGGAGAAATAAAATCTAC
>DATCYD010000026.1:0-8998 GCA_036570465.1 Anseongella sp. | reverse complement strand
CGTGTAGTTGAGCTTGGCGTTTAGATCGTAAAAATAGAGCGTGTTGCTATTGATGGTAGAATCATTCGACAATTTCAGGAACATATCCGCGTACGTGCGCCTGCCGGTGACCAGGAATGAGGATCGTCCTTTTTGCAAAGGACCTTCTACATTCAATTTAGCTGAAATAAGACCGATGCCGCCACTGACATCGTATTCGCGATTATTGCCTTCATTCATTTTCAGATCCAGCACGGAAGACAACCTCCCGCCATATTGAGCAGGCATGCCACCTTTGTAGAGGGTCATGTTTTTGACAGCATCGGAATTAAATGTTGAAAAGAAACCCAGTAAATGCGAGGCATTATAAACCGGAGCCTCATCCAGCAAGATCAGATTTTGGTCAGCTGATCCGCCCCGGACGAAGAACCCACTGCTGCCTTCCCCGGCGCTCTTGATTCCGGGCAACAACTGCATGGCTTTGATAATGTCGCGCTCTCCCAATAGCACTGGAATATTCTTTACTTCTTCAGCACTCAGCTGCTCTACACCCATTTGCGGATTTTCGAGGCTGCGACCTTCAGAAGGGGCGGTCACCGTCACCGCTTCCAGGTTTTGGGTAGCTTCTTCCAGCTGAATGTTAAATTGCTTGTCCCGGTCCAGTATTACCTCGATGGACCTGGACTGCATCCCCAGCGCGCTGATTTCCAGCGAATAAGTACCCCGGGGAAGGCTTAGTGAATAGAATCCATATTCATTGCTTGCTGCCCCCGCGGTTTGCCCAGCGTTGTTTGTTTGAACCGAGACACCGATCAACGTTTCGCCGGTGGTAGCAGACTGAATAGTTCCGCTGATGGTAAACGTTTCCTGGGCAGAAGATGGAATGTTGAAAAGAAATAGATTGCTAACTAGAAAAAAGGATGAAATCAGGAAGCTGGCTTTGCTCATTAGATCTGTTTTTTATCAAGACAGTTATGTCACGGGTTACCCCTATGGGAGGAACGATTCTTTTTTAACATTCGCGACAAAGATACCCTGGCCAGGGTACACAGATCGTATATAGTAAGTTAATTTTCTGCAACAATTCTGTGGGGAACCATGTTGTTAACCCAGCTGTTTGTTGAGTTCGTCCTGGAGGCGGCGATTCAGCTTTTGTTCGCGTTCCAGGGCCTTTTTGCGATGTGTTTCGAATTCTTGCCTGGTTTCTTCAAGATTCCTCATGGCTTCAGCTGTAACGATGTGATTTCTCTTATACCGGTATATAAAAAACAGCAACAAGGCCCCAAGCCCGAGGATGACCCCCCACATAATGCTGTTGTACAAATATTTATGGGTAGGGATACCTAAAAAGGTGATGCTGTCTTTGGTAGTGATGGCGGCATTCAGTTGTTGATTGACGGCCGCTACGCTGTCCCGCAGGGTGGACATATTGTTTTTCCGGGTCAGGGCAGAAGCCTGTTGTTCAGCTAATTCACTGCGCATCGAATTGATCGAATCCAGGATATTGGATTCGAGCTTCGCAAGCCAGGTCTTCTTTACAACCTTATATTCCTGGAAACTGTTGGATTTGGTAGTGTTGAAATCGAACTGGCTTTCCACGGTACCTTCTTCGAGTGAAAGCTTCTTTTCAGGTGTTTCGGATGCCACCTGACCCAATGCGGCCGGAGCGATCAAAGTAATGAATAACAGGGTGAAAAGTAGTTTTTTCCGTTGCATTTATTGAATTTAAAATGAGTTGACGTAATACCATAACTGCGTGCGGCGGAAATTATTGTCCCCAACCTCATTTTTTACCATAACCGGTGATAAGTCCGGTCAGCTTGTGCTTATTGACCCGGTCCGGACTGGCACGATTTTTTTAGGATATATTTTATGAAGCACTCTTTGGGGGTGGTTTTTTAAACCTGAGATTACACCCATAGAACCTGATCTGGGTAATGCCAGCGAAGGAATAAAAAGAGGTTTCAAAGGGTTTTGGGATTTTAATAATGCCAAAACCCTTGTTTTTATAGGTTCCACTATTTTCCCACGTGAGTAAACAGGACAACATCCGGGGAATTTAAATAGCAATCGTTACGTGTGTCAGGTGCTCTCATGGACAATAACTTCTTTGGCAAACTTTTTAAGAGATATTAGTCAACAAGCGGTTGCCAGTGACTTAGCACGTATCGGAACCGCCGCGGCCCTGCTCTCGGATGAATTTAAGGATGAATACGGCACCATCGACTGGGATGAGCCTCAGGCCACCGAGGATGAGGCAGATCAATATACAGAACAAGATCGCGCCGACCAGCAAGCCGGCGATAGTATCATCAACCAACGAAAGGGAGAACGTTAATGGATCCAGATTTACATTTATTGTATTCTTTAACATTAAAATGTATCAATTATGGATTCAGCAATGAGAAACTCCGGGATTCATCAGTTATTCCTGGATCAAATGAAGGACATGTACTGGGCAGAGAACCACATCGTGGAATCACTCCCCCAAATGGTGGCAGCCGCTACTTCCAGGGAATTAAAAAGCGCGCTTCAGGAGCACCTGGATGTTACCAAAACACATGTAAAACGTCTTGAACAAGCCTTTGAAAGTCTGGATGAAAAAGCCGAAGGAAAAGTATGTCCCGCCATTAAAGGACTGGTAAAGGAAGGCGAAGAACTCATCAGTGAAACCGAAGGAGACAGCATGACCCGTGATGCTGCTCTGATTATCGGCGCTCAGAAGATTGAACATTACGAGATCGCTTCCTATGGCAGCCTGATTACACTGGCTAAACGCATGAGACATGACAAAGCCGCAGAACTGCTTGGTAACACAATAGGTGAAGAAAAGGAAGCAGACAGCACCCTTACCAATATTGCAGAAAGCTTTGTGAACGAAGAAGCCGCCCAGGAATAATAGACTACAGACATGAAAACAATCACCCTTCATCTCCCGCATGATATCAATGATGCGAATGAACGTGAGATCAGGATCGCCGTAGCGGCGATCCTCTTCGATAAATCAATTATTTCGTCGGAAGAGGCGGCGCGTTTCGCCGGCATAACGAAACGTGATTTCCTGGTCACCATGGGCAATTACGCCCATATTTACACACAGATGCTTGGTGCCGCCCGCAGTCACGGGCATCGGCGCCCGGTATTGGCCGGGAAATAAGCAGGCGATGCTGGCTTAAGCGGGGAAGGATGGATGGCACGTCGGCACGAGACCCGCAGTCAGATCAAGTCGAAACTATCTCAGATCAAATCGGAGCAACTACAGATCAACTGTTTTTCAAATGCCTTTCCGGAAAGTAAAGGTAAGGAAGGTCGCGTCCTATGTCAAGAAAAATCCTATAGCTAAAAGTTGTAAGCACTCAAAACCAGATAGTTATATTTTGATGGGCTGTAGCAAATCGTCCTAAATGTCAGGAAATTGACAGCGACCTTGGTCAGCTTTCGTTGTAAACTCCTTCGGCTGTCCGGATACGAACACGCTGCTGTCCGTAATCGGACAATTTAAGATGAAAAAGCACCCAAATCCTTCAAAAAAGCCGTTTTAGCGATATGGCAGTTTTATTGCAACGAAGGGCTATGTCTCAAAGAGATTACTGATTGGCACCGGTGTGGCAAATACTAACGGCAGAAACAATGGTAAAAAATTATTTCAAGATCGCCTGGCGGAACCTGAAAAAGAATAAGTTTTATTCGTTCATTAATATTTTCGGACTGGCCCTGGGCATGTCCTGCAGTTTCCTGATCTGGTTATGGGTACAGGATGAGCTCAGCTATAACCGCTTTTTTCCTGACCATGAGGAGGTTTATTTTGTCAGGCGTAATGTGACCGCACAGAACGGACAGGTACTCAGCAATTTTGTTACCCCAGGCCCGCTTACGGATGCACTGAACAAGGATATTACTGAAATTTCGCATGCTGTTAAACTTTCCTGGGAATACAATTATCTGATAAACGCCGGGGAAAACAGCGGAAAGGAAAAGGGCCTGTATGCCTCAGACGACCTTTTCGATATATTCAGGTTCCCGGTCATTGCGGGAAATCCCGCTGCCGCCATCGCCTCACCCGGTCAGATCGTGATCACCAGGGAACTGGCGCAAAAGTATTTCGGGAGCCCCGCCGCTGTGGGGGAAACCCTTCGCCTGAACAATGAAAAAGAATACCTGGTGGGGGCAGTAATAGACGATATTCCCTCCAATTCTTCGCTGCAGTTCGAGTGGGTGGTGAATATCAAAGATATAGAAGCCGACTGGATGAAGAAATGGGGGAATAACAGTTTCCGCACTTTTGTGCGTTTGCATCCGCTTGCCTCCAGGGAAGCGGCCGAGGCAAATATGAAAGGTATCTATCCCCGGCATACCGATATGGAACATGTTTATCCGGTTTTGCAGCCCTTGCAGGACTATTATTTATATACCCGGTTTGAAAATGGGCAGCCTTCGGGAGGACGCATTGACTATGTTCGGATTTTTATGATCGTCGCCTTTTTTATCCTGATTATTGCCTGCATCAATTTCATGAACCTGGCTACCGCGCGGTCTTCCCAGCGGGCCATGGAGGTGGGCCTGCGTAAAGTAATGGGGGCAGCCAGAAAATCGCTGATAGGGCAGTTTATCTGCGAGTCGGTCCTTACAAGCATTTTGGCGCTTACTCTGGCAATGATCATGGTCCGGATAAGCCTGCCTGCATTTAATCAGTTATTCGATAAACAGCTAACACTGAACCTGGCAGACCCGGTTATCCTGGCAAGCATCGTCGGCCTGCTGCTCATCACTGGTGTTCTTTCAGGCAGTTACCCTGCCTTGTATCTTTCGGCACAGCAGCCCCTTCAAACGTTGAAAAATAAGCTTAATGTAGGTTTCAGCGCCGCTTTTCTTCGTAAAATTCTGGTCATATTCCAATTCTCCCTGTCGGTTTTTCTTATCCTGGGAATGGTGGTCGTGGCCAGGCAAATGCAATATACCCTTTCAAAGAACCTGGGCCTGGACCGGGAACGTGTTTTGTATATTCCCATGGAAGGAGAACTGGCGCCCCGCCTGGAAACCTTCAGGCAGCAAGTCATCGGCACTTCTTCTATCGCATCGGCGACCACGGTGAACCAGTTGCCGGTCAATATCCAGTCATCATCGGGAGATCTTTCCTGGCCCGGTAAGGACCCTGCCTCGGAAACCAATATCTCGGCCACTACGGTTGGGTACGATTTCCTGGAAACAATGGGCATTGAGCTGAAAGGAGGAAGGGATTTCTCCAGGAAATTTTCGACGGATTCTTCGGCCTATCTGATTAATGAATCGGCTGCACGATACATGGGAATGGACCACGCAGTTGGGAAACAGGTCGATTTCTGGAACGGTAAAGGCCCGATTATCGGCGTAATGAAAGATTACCATTTTCAGTCGCTGCACATGCCTATACAGCCGCTGATCCTGGTCCTCAACCCCGGGAACTCGGAATATGTGCTGGTAAAAACCCTTCCCGGAAAAACCAATGCCGCGATTGATGAACTTGAACAACTAACCAGGAAATTCAATCCCAATTACCCCTTTCAATATCATTTTCTTGATGATGATTACGAAAAGCTTTACAAGAGCGATACCCAGGTAAATGTACTGGTCCGGTATTTCGGCATGCTGGCCATCCTGATATCCGCGATGGGCTTACTGGCCCTGGCAGCTTTTACAGCCGAACAGCGCACCAAGGAGATCGGGATCCGAAAAGTACTCGGTGCCTCAATAGCCGGCGTGGTCACCCTGCTTTCCAAAGACTTCATGAAACTGGTGCTGCTTGCCATGATCATTGCCTTTCCCATTGCATGGTACATCATGGACCGCTGGCTCGGGACTTTTGCCTATTACATCGAAATCCAATGGTGGATGTTCGCTGTAACAGGGCTGTTGGCCATTATTGTTGCTTTACTGAGTGTCAGCTTTCAGTCGGTGAAGGCGGCGCTGATGAACCCGGTGAAATCATTGCGGTCGGAATAACCCGAACATATCGCGTTTTATGTTCACTTAATATGCTCTTCTGATTCTCGTGTCCACTTTCCGGCAAAAAATGAACACGAGAAAGTCAGCACAATACTCGAGGCCGGGATTATTCCTGGCCCGGAAACTGGCTTTCGTCCATATATGCGATTTCCCATTGATGTCCGTCCAGATCGGCGAAGCTATGCTGATACATCCAGCCATGATCCTGGGCCTCGGCATAAATTGTTGCTCCCAGCTCTTTTGCCTTGACTATCGTCTGCTCTACTTCTTCCTTGGAACCGGCATCCAGCGCGATCAGTACTTCCGTGCTTGTTTTTGCATCGCTCACCGGTTTCTTGGTAAAGGTTTGAAAATAGCTTTCCACTAACAGCATCGCAAATATGTTGTCACTGATAACCATGCAAGCCGCATTTTCATCACTGAACTGTGGGTTAAAGCTATAACCCAAGCCTTCAAAGAAAGTCTTGGACTTATTCAGGTCCTTTACCGGCAGATTGATAAATACTTTCGTTGCCATAATTTTAAGATTTTGATTTTTAAATGATGCAAACATTTTGTTTACATAAGCAAAGGTATCCTTGCGTTACCAGATTCATCCTGTGTAAATGCGACACATTATAGGGCTAATTACGACTTGGGAGGAAGATGTTCGCTGCCGCGGGGTTTGCCAATAGCGTCCGGTTTACTCCCGCGGGAGTTGTCAATGGCGACCGGCTTTACAGCGCCGTTCCTTTTATCAACAGCGCCAGTCTGATGGATTGTTCCTTCAAATGCAGAAACTGCTTTCTTTCTTCGTCCCGCATGAAATTCTGGAAGTCGGTGTCTTCCTCAAAGCGTACGAGGTGGATCTCGTAAGGCTGTTCCATGTTTTTTTCGATGATCGAATTTTCGTCCGGCCTTACCCGCAGCAGGAGCTGACCATTGTACTTTGCGATGATCGGAAGGGCCGCCTTCTCAAATTCCTGGAAGGCCGATTCTTCGTTCTCTTTAATATAAATCAGCTGGGTGATATAGATCATGGGCTCGCGGATTGTTGGTCTTTCTAAACGAAAATAATCGTTTTACCTTATTTAATTGTAAAAAATGATGTCGAAAAATGCGGTACCGGTAATTTCAAAGTGCTCAATTTGCAAGTCAAACTTTCAAATTGCATACTTTTAATCTCGTTTTTATGTATATTTGAAACTTAAACTTGCAAATTACATGATTTCGCGTAATATTCAATCTCAGTTGTTAGAAGCCTTAGGCCAGGTGCCGGTAGTTGCTTTATTGGGTCCACGGCAGGTTGGGAAGACCACGCTGGCGCTGCAGATAACGGAGGAAAAGTTAGATAAGCCCACCGCATACCTTGATCTGGAGCTCGATACCGATCTCAGCAAACTCAGTGATCCCGAAGGCTACTTAAGAAGATTTGAGAATCAGTTGCTTATTATTGATGAAGTACAGCTGAAACCGGACCTGTTCCGGGTTCTCCGCGGCTTAGTAGATATTCGGCGCAGGGCTGGAGAAAAAGCAGGGCAATTTCTGTTGCTGGGATCCGCCTCGCGCGATTTATTGCAGCATTCTTCGGAGTCGCTGGCCGGCAGGATCAGGTACCTGGAATTGGGTCCGTTAACGGCCCTGGAGATCTATAAAACTGATCCACTGGGATTTAATCCCGAAAAATTGTGGTTCCGGGGAGGATTTCCGGACAGTTACCTGGCCCAAACAGATGACGAGAGCTGGCAGTGGCGTCAGGACTTTATTTCGACCTATGTGGAGCGCGACATTCCGTTAATGGGCCCGAAAATACCGGCGACCCGGATGAAAACTTTCTGGGCTATGCTTGCCCATTATCATGGCCAGCAGGTTGTTCTATCGGCAATAGGGAAAAGCCTTGAGGTAAGTCACACGACAGCCAGGTCGTATCTGGATATACTAACTGACTTTTACATGATCAGGCAGATTAAGCCCTGGGCCGGGAATACAAAAAAACGGCTCGTCAAATCTCCGAAGATTTATCTGCGGGATACCGGCATATTGCATAACTTACTATATATAGCGGAGTTCGACGATCTGCTCGGCCATCCTTTATTAGGAGCGAGCTGGGAAGGTTTCGTAGTCGAGAATATTATTGCTTATCTGTCGGCAAAGTGGCGCTATAGTTATTATCGCAGCAGTAACCAGACCGAGATCGACCTGGTACTTGAAGGGCCTCATAAGCAGATTTGGGCCATTGAGATTAAGCGGTCAGCTGCCCCCGTATTGACAAAAGGATTTCACCTGGCTTGCGAAGACATCGGCGCAACAAAAAAATTCGTCGTATATGGAGGCCGCGACCGGTTTCCAATGCAAGGAAATACGGAAGCAATCGGCCTCATTGAGTTTCTAACGTTACTTGGTTCCTTCGCCTGAATTATGCGCAAGCACGCCGCGAGGTACAAAGCCTGAAGATAGTGCCCTGCTTCAGGCATTCTTCAAGGCTTCAATATCGAACTTTTTCATTTTCATAAACACGTCCATTACTTTCTGTGATTTTTCCGGGTCGCTCAGGAGTGAAGGCAGGATGGTGGGGACAATTTGCCAGGAAACGCCGAATTTATCTTTGAGCCAGCCACATTGGCCTTCACTGCCGCCATCGGCGGTAAGTTTCTCCCAGTAATTGTCAATTTCTTCCTGGGTTTCGCAGTCCACGACAAATGAAATGGCTTCGTTGAACTTGAACTGGGGGCCTGCGTTCAAGCCCATGAAGCGTTTCCCGTTCAGGTTAAAAGTAACCACCATCTGGTTGTCGGCGGTAATCGTTGAGTTTTCGAAAATCGAGCAGTAGAATTTTGCGGCTTCCTGGGCCTGACCGTCAAACCACAGGCAGGGATAAATTGAATTTTTCATCTTGGATCAAATTTTTTAAATGATTTTTTCTAAAGACAAAACTATCAGAACAGTCTGCCGGAAAATAGAACGGAAGCGACAATATTCTCATGGCACTAAATGCAAGTGTAGGGTTAAATCAGGTGCCGAACGCCCACTTCAGGTAATCTTTCGGGGTTGTATTGGT
>DATCYD010000025.1:0-2592 GCA_036570465.1 Anseongella sp. | reverse complement strand
CCGTACGATCTGAGCAACATTACCGGACAACACAGGCATTATCCTACGTCGTAAAACACCCGGCAAGTTTGCTCAATGGCGGGTAGCCGGACGGCTTGCCGGAAGATGCCGTACACAGCGGCGCCACTCCCGCTCACAGAGGCATACACCGCTCCCTGGTCATATAACGCAGCTTTGATGGAAGCTATCGCGGGATATTCTTTGAAAAGCCAGGGCTCAAAGTCATTTTTTACGGTGCTTTTCCAGGTCTCCACGGGTTTTTTACATAATTCCTCCAGCGGATGATCTGGCATGCGTGGGGTAACATGAGCATAGGCTTGTGCGGTGGAAACCGGATAATCAGGCATGATCACCACCAGGTAATACCCGGACAGATCCAGCTCCAGGGGACGAAATTCATCTCCTCTTTCAAAGGCATATACCGGTTTGTTCCTGATAAAAAAAGCACAGTCACTGCCAAGCTGCCTGGCACAGATCTCCAGTTCTTCAGCATCCAGTTTCAATCCTGCAAGATCATTTAGCAACCGTAAGGTGAACGCGGCATCAGCCGATCCGCCTCCAAGGCCTGCACCGGTGGGAATATTTTTGTGCAAATGCATATTTACAACCGGTAACCCATAACGTGTCTCCAACAGACGACAAGCCTTTACACAGAGGTTATCTTCGGTGGCAGACAGGCTTTCGTTGCCTGAAATACCGAATTGCAGCCCCTCTCCGTCATGCCTCAGGATCTCTAATGCATCGTAAATCTTTACCGGGTAGAAGATCGTGGAAATGGCATGGAATCCATCGGGGCGCTTTTCAATAATATCCAAACCGATGTTGATCTTGGCATTGGGGAATACGATCATGCCACGAAAATAGTTTTTCTCATGGATTTTTTCGCTTTAAAAGCGGGGATTAAGTAGATTTGCACATAACGTTATGAAGCAATACCTGAACCTGATGCAGCATGTGCTGGACAACGGCGCAGTGAAAGAAGACCGCACCGGCACGGGAACACGGAGTGTGTTTGGCTACCAAATGCGATTCGACCTGTCGGAGGGCTTTCCAATGCTGACCACCAAGAAGCTGCATCTGAGATCCATCATTCATGAGCTTATCTGGTTTCTCCGCGGAGACACCAATATTGCCTGGCTGAAAGAAAACGGTGTCAACATTTGGAACGAATGGGCTGATAAAGAAGGCAACCTGGGACCGGTGTATGGCCACCAGTGGCGATCCTGGCCCTTACCCGGCGGCGGTCACGTGGACCAGATCACCCAAGCAATTGATACCATCAGGAACAATCCCGATTCCCGTCGAATCATCGTCAGCGCATGGAACGTGGCGGATATCGGAAAAATGGCTCTGCCTCCCTGCCATGCCCTGTTCCAGTTTTATGTAGCGGATGGCCGGCTTTCCTGCCAGCTCTATCAGCGAAGCGCCGATATTTTCCTGGGAGTGCCGTTCAACATTGCTTCCTATGCCTTGCTGACGTTAATGATGGCACAGGTTTGTGATCTGCAACCGGGTGAATTCATCCATACGTTCGGTGATGCGCACCTGTACCGGAATCATCTGGAACAGGTGAAGCTGCAGCTCAGCCGGGAACCGCGCAAACTGCCGGTAATGCGGCTAAACCCCGATGTACACCACATCTTTGACTTTAAATTTGAAGATTTCACGCTGAGTGAGTACGATCCTCATCCGCATATCAAAGCCGCGGTAGCTGTTTAGTGTGCCATTATGAACCTAAGTATTCTCGCCGCAAAGGCTGCGAACAACGTCATTGGAAAGAGCAATCAACTGATCTGGCACATGCCGGCTGACCTGAAACATTTCAGGGAACTGACCACAGGCAGTACGGTGATCATGGGCCGGAAAACCTTTGAGTCCATCGGAAAACCCTTGCCCAACCGCCACAATATCGTGGTAACGCGTCAAAAGGATTATCCTGCACCCGGTTGCGAGGTGGTTGGCTCGCTGGATGAAGCCGTGCAGATAAGCCATCAGGAAGAGAACGTATTTATCCTCGGCGGTGGGGAAATATACCGGCAATCGATGGAAATAGCAGGAACTTTGTACATTACAGAGATCCACGCCACCTTTGAGGGGGACACATTCTTTCCGCCAATCGACACCGCTGTTTGGGTTGAAACCTTCCGGGAAGACCATGAGGCAAATGAAAAATACCCCTATGATTTTTCTTTTGTAACCTATCAGCGAAAAAATAATTAGATTTTCGTCCTTTAAATTTTCACGTTGACACGATTTATACTTTAAACATACCCAAACTATGCAAGGAAAAGGAGCTATCAGGTTCTTAGCCATTATTTTCGCGATAGCCTGTCTATATGCTTTGTCGTTCACCTATGTGTCCTGGAGAGTAGCGCAGAGGGCAGAAATACATGCCAAGGGAAATGAAGAACTGGAGAAAAGATATCTGGACTCCATGTCCAGCGAGGTCGTTTATGACCTGGGAATTGATAAATATACCTATCAGGAAGTAAAGGAACGCCAGCTTAACCTGGGCCTTGACCTCAAAGGCGGAATGAATGTAACGCTGGAAGTTTCCCTTTCCGAACTTGTGCGGGCACTTGCTAATTACAG
>DATCYD010000024.1:0-4585 GCA_036570465.1 Anseongella sp. | reverse complement strand
GATTTTCAGCGATTTTCTTTCGGGCAGGATAATACAGGATGGCTGTGAATGGGGTTGCCTTTATATTTATGGCCACTAACCGAATAGTATGAAATTAGAAAAGTTCACATCGAATCTGGATGCGATTGAGGAATATGAGTCAGAACCGGTTCCGGCAGGTAAGCTCAAAGGCTGGAAAAGTTTTCTGGGGATGTATGCCGGAGAACATACGGCGGGGACGGAATTTGTGATCGGCCCTTTGTTCGTGGTTCATGGAGTAACGGCTGTGGACCTGGTGACGGGTTTGCTGGTGGGGAATCTGCTGGCGGTGCTGAGTTGGGTTTTCCTGTGCGCTCCTGTTGCTACCGGAACCCGGATCACACTTTATAACAAGCTGGAAAAGATCTGTGGACGGAACCTGGCGCGTATCTACAACCTTGTTAACGGGGTCATGTTTTGTTTTCTGGCCGGATCGATGATCGCTGTTTCTGCTACGGCGGTTGGCATTCCTTTCGGCATTGAAATGCCGGGACTGAGTGACTGGATGCCTGGCAGCCTGGGTTGGGTGATCGCTGTTTTTGGAGTGGGACTTGTGATAACAGTGGTGGCTGTATTGGGCTATGACCAGATTGCACGCTTTTCCAATATTGCCGCTCCATGGATGATACTGGTCTTTCTGGGGGCCGGACTCTCCGTTTTGCCGGAACTAGGTGTGGCTTCGTTTTCTGACTTTTGGAGGGTAGCCAATGAAAAGATTTGGGTGGGCGCTACAGCGGAGAACGTGAGCCGGTTTAATTTCTGGCATGTGATGTTCTTTGCCTGGTTTGCCAATATGGCCATGCATATTGGGATGTCAGATATGAGTATTCTGAGGTATGCCCGCAAATGGCAGCATGGATTTGCCTCGGCGGCCGGCGTTTACCTGGGCCATTTCCTGGCCTGGATGGCGGCCGGAATTCTTTACGCGGTGGTGCTGGTACAAATCGTACCACAGGGTATGACTCTTGCTGCTTACCTGCCTACTATTGGCAGTGATCAGATGCCTTCGGTTGCTCCTGGTCCTCTTGCGACTTATGCCATTGGTGTCAGCGGTGCGCTTTGTGTGATCGTGGCGGGGTGGACAACTGCCAATCCCACCATCTACCGCGCGGGGTTGGCCATTCAGGCGATGATGCCACGGGTGAAACGCTGGAAAGTCACCCTGGTAGTGGGACTGTTTACCACGATTGCTGCTTGTTTCCCGGCGCTGGTTATGAAACTGCTTGATTTTGTTGCCTTATACGGGCTCGTTCTAATGCCAATGGGAGCGATCATATTCATTGATTATCATTTATTCCCCCGGTTGAAGCTGCAAACAGATCTTGCTGAACAGACAGGCAGCGGATTTAACTGGGCGGCAGGGCTGACCTGGTTTATTACCCTCATTGCTGCTGTGTTGCTGAATATTTTTGGGGGCATGGAGATCTTCTTCCTGGGGCTTCCCGGCTGGTTTGTTGCGGCGCTGTTGTATGTGGCGTTCAGCCGGCTGTTGCAGAAGAGGATTTATCCAAAACCCGCTATGATTGGATAGTGTGATTTTCAAAACAAACCACTGAGATGAAAGTATTCCTTAAAATAGTATCTTTTGCTGGTCTGCTGCTGACCATTATGCCATCGATACTCGTATTCTGTGGCAGTATAGAAATGCAAACCCATTATCTTTGGACGTTGGCCGGAACTGTGCTTTGGTTTGCGACTGCGCCTTTCTGGATGGGCCGGAAAAATGAAGTGGAAGGCTAGGCGGAATTTCTGTATATTGGGTTAAATTGTATCGCAGCATGGAGCAGGATTATATCGTACCGGCCGGAACTCGTATAGGCCATGTGCACCTTAAAGTAGCTGATTTGAAGCGGTCTTTGGCATTTTACTGTGATTTGCTGGGCTTCGAGATTACCACCTGGTACGGTGAAGACGCGGCCTTTATTTCCGCCGGAGGATATCATCATCACATCGGCCTGAATACCTGGTATAGTAAAAATGCTGATCCTGCTCCGGTGCATGCCGCCGGACTTTTTCATACTGCCATCGTTTATCCTGAAAGAAAAGATCTGGCTTTTATTTTAAACCGTATTCGAAAAACCGGATACCCGCTTACCGGTGCTTCCGATCACGGTGTTTCAGAAGCGCTTTACCTGAATGATCCGGATGAGAACGGTGTTGAGCTTTACTGGGATCGTCCGCGGGAGGCCTGGCCGCGGAAAACCGATGGTTCTGTTGAAATGTTTACCCGCCCACTGGATCTTCCCGGGCTGTTAGCGGAGCTGGATTCCTGAATTGTGCAGGCAGTAGCCGCGGTAGATCGAAACTGTTCCGCGCGTTCTTGTTGATTCGTTGAAGCGGATAAAAATAATCAATTATGACTGTATTGTAATGGGTATTCACTTATTTTTGTGCAAAATAAGGTAATCATTGGTCAATATTGGCAAAGATAATCTCCGGTAAGCAGTGGATATTTACCTTATGAATGCACAAGTAACGGATTTGTCCGTGCACCACGAACCGGTGTCGGACCTTTTTAAACAGCCTTCGGCTCCGGGTGAATGGGAACAATACCGTCTGAGTGACGAGCAGGTTACCTTTTTTAATGAATTTGGTTATTTGCCGAATATAAAGCTGCTGAACGAGCCGCAGATCGATCGCCTTAACAAGGAACTGGCGGATATTACCGATCCGGATCATCCCGGCAACTCCCTTTTTTATGAATTTCATTCCAATGAATCATCGGATCCGAACGCGGTCTTGTTTCACGCGCTTGGCGCCTGGAGGGTAACCGGCGGGTTTCACGATGTGCTTTGGAATCCGGCCTTTGTGATGGCGGCAAGCCAATTGCTGGGCGGACAAGAAGTTCGTTTCTGGCATGATCAGTTATTTTGCAAACCGGCTCGTCATGGAGGGGTGGTGGCCTGGCATCAGGATTATTCCTACTGGACCCGTACCGCGCCCATGCAGCATCTGACCTGTTGGGTGGGATTGGATGATGCATCCGTTGAGAACGGATGCCTTTACTATGTCCCGCGCAGCCATCGCTGGGGATTGCTTGATAAGCCTGAACTTGCCGGCGATATGGATGGCCTGATGGACTACCTGACCGATTCGCAAAAGGCAGAATTTAAACCGGTACCCATTGAGATGAAAAAGGGGTACGCCACTTTCCATCATCCCTTGCTGGTGCATGGGTCGTATGAGAATAAATCGGAACGTTCACGCCGGGCGTTTGTGTTGAATGTTTTTGCGGACGGCACCCGTTCGGGGTCGGATGACGTTCTTCTGACGGGTGTTCCGCCGGTTCAGAAAGGCCGGAAAATGCAGGGACAGTTCTTCCCGTTGCTGCATACTTCCTGACACGTTCACGGAAGTTCCTGCCACGTTCACCGAAATTTCTGACACGTAGCGTAAGGGCCTTGCATATGCAACGGCCCTTTAATTTTTTTGCTGAGCCAGCCAGGTGATCAGGGAAGCGAACTCCTCGTATGAGAGTGAATTAGCCAGGCCCTCAGGCATTACGGAAGTTTCCAGTTCTTTCCGCTCGCTGATATCAGCGACTGCGATCTGATGGGCTGTTCCGGTAATGTCGCGCAAGGTGAGCCGGCCGGCCGATTCTCCGGTGATAAAACCCATGTAATGCTTGCCATCCGTAGTGGTAATTTGCACGGTGGCAAATCCCTGGGAGATGGAAGCATTGGGTTTAAGGATGCTTTCGGCAATCTGCTTCCGATTCATAATGGAGCCGATCTGGCCCATGAAGGGTCCCTTCATGGGCTGGCTTTTTTCCGTGCTATGGCAGGCGACACAGCCTTGCTGCACAAAAAGTTTCTTGCCCAGTTCGGGGTCTCCTTTGATCTCGGCCATGGCCAGCATAATGTCTTCGATGGACGACTCGCCAATTTGCCCCTTTTTATTGCGGATCTTTTCCAGATCTACCTTAGGTTCTTCCAGCGCCACTTTAGGAGGAGCTTCTCCACCGAATCCGGCGATTCCCAAACGGAATTTGCTGTTCATCCGGGCATAGAATTCTTTGCCCGATGCCGGCGCCTGATTTCGTTGTTCCGTCAGAAAGGCACGGATCTTTTCGGAGGCTTCCCAGGTTTCAGGTCGGTAATAAGGCCCATGCGTATCAGGCCGTGTGCTCCACCACCAGGAGCCGTCGTAAGGTGCTTCCCTTTGATACAAACGGGCCAGGGTGAGCAATATTTGTTCTTTCAATTCTTCATTGGCGGGGTCGTTGAAGGCCGATATCAGGCCATCTACGGCCTTGGTATGATGCATGTACCGGAGCGCCCAAAGCGCCAGGGGGGAATGTTCGGTTCCCAGAGCGGCAATACACGCATCCACTGCATTCAGTCGTACCAGTGACTGAACCGCCACATGAGCCGGGATGATTTCGGCATTAGGTCTGGCATGAGGGCCTTCTTTGCCGGCTTCAGGCGCTTCGAAAGAAGCCGGAACCGGCACCTGCAGAAGCGTTTCAGCGGTTTCGGGACGTCCCAGGCGGCCCAGCCCTACGATGGCGGCAATCTGCACGCGGGGAGAAGGGGCGTTTACCGCTTCCAGGAAGGGATCCGACGGG
>DATCYD010000023.1:0-5099 GCA_036570465.1 Anseongella sp. | reverse complement strand
ATATGGGCCTTTTTTCCTGATGGTTCCAGGACCAGGATCGGCCATGTTACATCAAGAACGAAATATCCGCGATGAAGAGACACCTCCTTACAATAATTTTTGCTTTGTTTCTTCCGGGCTTTTTACAGGCTCAGAATGCCTTTTACAATGCACAATTCTTAGCGACGCTCGACGGGGACGAGTTACGGACAGGGATTCTGGAAGAGGATGAGGCGAAAGCCAAACTTGTTCATTTCACGACGGCTGAGAAAGAGGAGGTGGAAAATCTGATCCGTTTTTTGGAGGATCCTTTCGAAGACAACCTGAAAGCGATCAACTTTACGATCATCAGGACAGTGATCTCGAAATATAACATTTACCTGAATGATCGGAAAAAACTGGCGATGGACCCCCTCTACGAAGCAGAGTTCGGTACTGGGATTGCCGCTGCCGGATTTGCGCTGTCGGCGATCCCCAATCTGATCTCGGGACAACTCTCGTTGTCTGATACCTCTCAGTCTGCGATCATTGATGGCATTACCAAATACTATGCGGAGGAATTCAGAAAGGCGCAGACGATCACGTACATGAAGTCGCTGGCCGCCACGGCCGGAAAGATCGGCGAGTTACGAATTCTTTTTCCGGCAACATACCAGAAGCTAAAGAATGCTGATCCGTCGCGGTTCCCTGATCTCGGTGCCGGATATAAGGAAGTGTTCAACGCCGACTTGAAGAACGCCTGGCCCAATCTTTTAGTCTATATTGAAGAATATCCCCGCCGGTCTGTTCCTGACTCAGGCATGGTATTGCTGAAAAAGGAACGGATTCTTGCTATTCAGAAACACAACGCGTTTTTTCCTCTGCTCATCGCCACGCAATTACTTGAAGAGCTTTCGCGGAACCGTCATCCCGTTGAAATTCTGCACTACCTTGATCAAACTTACTATTCCCCAAAAAGTCTGACCTCCAGCCAGACCCGGGACCGGATGCGGGACCGAATCTCCATGACCATCCATGGCGTTAATTTTCTTCAATCAAACCTAAGAGATACATCGAAAACGATGGGTGATCGCTTTTCCAACGTGTGGATTGACCTTGAGCAGCTGAGCATGCTTGACACCGAAAGGGAGATCCGGTATTTCGTCGGATGCCTTTATCAGCAGGACCGGTCTTTTTTTAACGCCTTGTACGACGACGAGGCATACAGACAGGCGGCCATACAGACTGAATTCATCCGGCAAAGGTTGGTACCGCTGATCAATTCGCTGAGAACGATCCAGGACATTGGAAAGCTGCTGAAATCAGATGAAGGGCCCGCCCGGTACGTAGAATACCTGCAGGCCAATCTGAGTTTGCTGAATACCGATTTCGGCCTTAACGACGACCTCGATGTGTCACCTCATTTTGATGCCGTTCACGATTTAGCCTATATATATGACAATATACAACAGGCGAATTACAGCAATACTGTTTATTATATTCTGAACATCCTGAACAACTTCCTGAACGACGACCCATCCTACCGGGAAGTATCCCTGAAAATCCAGGAATACGGAGGCTTTATGGCGGAAGTCATCAATTCCGAAGACTCCGAAGAACTGAAGGAAACGATCGTCAGATACGCTGCTCCCTCGTCAAGTTTTATCTACAAAAGAACCTATCTCCGAACTCTTTCAATAACCGGACAACCCGGTTATTTTGCCTCTTACGAGAAACTGGACGGAAAAGACAAATTCAAATTCGTATCCGGTATCACCCTTCCCCTGGGCTTCGAATTCACCGTTAAGCCCATAAGCGACCTGGATAATACCAGGGCATCTTTCGGTGTTTTCCTGCAGTTGATCGACATCGGGGCCGTACTGAACTTCCGCATTGACGATGAAACCTCAGAACTTCCCGACAAGATCACCTTCGATCAGATTTTCTCTCCCGGAGTTTCCCTCAACTACGGCTTCAGGAATTCCCCGGCGACCCTGGCACTAGGCTATCAATACACACCAGAATTGAGATCTGTTACCATTTCCAGCGGCAACGAAACCTTCGCCACCGGCCATCGATTTTTCACCCGCCTTGCCTGGGACATCCCTCTTCTCAATATCGCCCGAAGCAAAGACAGATAGCGTTCCGGCTCGCCGTTCAAATGTCAGCTAGTAATTTCTTCGTTCTACGGCAAAATAGGGACAGAAAGACGCATTCGTACAGGAAAAGCAGCTTCAGGTTACTTTATGTATCCCGAACAGGACAGAGCAGGATACTCTTATGGTGGATGAGTGCTAAATTGCTACTGAGAACCTGAATCTTGTGACAACGTATCGGAAATATGATGATCCGGAGCTCATTCGTTTGCTCCAAAACGGGGATGAGCGGGCGTTCGTTGCTGTTTATCGGCGATACTGGCCGGTGCTCTTTGATTCAGCCTGGCGTCGTTTGAAAGATCGCGGTATGGCTGAAGATGTTGTCCAGGAAATATTTGTAGATCTCTGGACACGCCGGGCTTCCTTATCTGTTTCGCGGCTTGGTCCTTATTTACAGGCTGCTGTTCGTTATAAGACGTTGAATTACCTGGCTCGTGGCAAGGGTTCCCGAGAATTATTTGAACCTATGGAGCAATTGCTGGCGTTGACGCCGGCCGCCGATGCGAAACTGATGGAAAGGGAGCTTTCTGAATTGGTTCAATTATTCATTCGTGCCCTTCCCGGCAAGCGCCGCAAGATATTTGAGCTTTATTATACTGAAGATCTTTCTACCCTGGAAATTGCCGATCGCCTTCAGGTGTCCCGCAAAACGGTCCAAAACCAACTTCGGACAGCGGTAATTGCCTTGAAGGCGCATTTGACTTCTTTTATTTTTCTTCTTTTCACGATTTGAATTTGGGACTTCTTTCTTTTTCTGTGACTTTATAAGAAAGAACCTGTTGTGAAAGAGAAGAGCATATCCGCGCATGTTTCCCGTATGGCAAGAAAAGTTCTGGATGGCAGTGCTACGCCTGAAGAGCGGGAATTTGTAGAAAAGTACGATGCGTATTTCGATCAGGGGGAGTTGCCGACAGAACAGATGCCGGATGAAGAGCGTGAAGCGCTGGAGAACGCGATCCTTGGCCGGATAATAAACGATATCCATGAGCCGGGTACCGGAAGGTCGTTGTTCCGAAGGCGTGGGTTGCATGTCGCTGCTGCGGTGGTGATATTGTTGGTTACGGCATGGTGGGTCCTGGATCTGTCCGATAGGGGCATGGGCGATGAAAACGGGAAGCAAGGGCAACTGGTTCGGGACGTTCAGCCGGCCGGCAATAAGGCGGTTCTGACTCTGGGTAATGGGGAACAGATCGAACTGGATAATTTTGCCGGAGGGGTTGCGGAAGTGGGTGAGGTGGCCGTGCGAAAAGAGGAAGGGGGGGTATTGACCTATGGATCGCTAAGCAGTGATGCTTCGGCTGCTCCGGTGTTTCATGAACTTTCCACTCCGCGGGGAGGGATTTACCGTCTTGAATTGCCAGATGGAACCCAGGTCTGGCTCAATTCCCAAACGAGTATTCGTTACAGCGTGGGGTATGTCGAAGGGTTTAGGGTGGTTGAATTGTCCGGAGAGGCCTATTTTGACGTGAGCACTGATGTGGAGCATCCCTTTGTGGTAAAGGTGGAGAATCGCATGCATATAGAAGTTACCGGCACCCAATTTAATGTAAATGCTTATCCGGACGAGGCTAGCATGAAGACCAGCCTGGTGGAAGGGTCGGTTAAGGTCCGTTCCGGAGCGGCCCGTTCGGGCGTGGACGTTGCCGGGAGCGGGAAGGAAGTGACTTTATCGCCGGGCCAGCAGGCTTCCATGGAGCGGGCGGGACATTCCCTTACGGTGCAGCGGGTAGATGTAGATGAAGTTACCGCGTGGCAGAAAGGATTGTTCCTTTTCAGGAGCGCGAATGTGGCAGCTGTTCTCCGGCAGATTGCTCGCTGGTATGATGTGGAGATCGTTTATAAAAATGGTATCCCTAACGGGCATATTACCGGGAAAATTCACCGGTACAAAGATGTGTCCGAGGTATTGGAAATACTAAAACTGAGTGGCATCAATGTAAAAATAGAAGGGGGGAAAGTCATCGTCATGTAAACTGTACTTGCAAATACGAGCTTAACAAACGGAGGCGGTGGCCGCCGCCTCCGTAAAATGAAAGGTCAAATTCTGATGTATAACCTAACATTACAAATGTATGAAACAAAGTGTTTTCCTGAAAGCCCTTATCATAATGCATCTTGGCGCGATTCTTATTTTCGCGAGCTGCCTGCACCTGAGTGCGGCGGCGCTCGCACAGCAGTTTTCCATTTCAGAAGAGAAGGCAGGCTTGGTGCAGGTTTTCGAGCTGATTGAAAAGGAAACGGACTATACAGTGGTTTATCGTGATGAATGGCTTACTATGAGCAAGCCGTTTAAACTACACGTGAAGGACGTTTCTCTGGAGGAACTTCTTAACCGGTGTTTTGAGAAGCAGCCGCTTACCTATGCTATCGTGAACCGGACCATCGTGATCCGGCCCCGGCGGAACCAGCCGGAAAAGTTACCTATCAAAGAGGCAGCCATGCAGGATGTGGTACGTGGTTTGGTAATGGAGGCGGGTTCTGATACGCCATTTCCGGGGGTGTCGGTGCTTGTAAAGGGGAGCTCGGTGGGGACATCTACTGATCTGGAAGGGAGGTTTGAGCTGAATGGTGTTGCCTCCGGCGACGTGTTGGTGCTGAGCTTTTTGGGATTCCGTACCAAAGAGGTGCCTTATAAGGGCGAAGGTCAGTTAGAAATAAGCCTGGAGCAGGACGTGGCCGGGTTGGACCAGGTGGTGGTGATTGGTTACGGAACGCAACAGACTCGTGATTTGACGGGAGCTGTAGGAACGATCGATCAGAAGACCATTCGTGACCTGCCCGTGGCCACGATCGATCAGAAGATGATTGGCCAGGTTGCGGGTGTGCAGATTCAGCAGGTATCGGGCGCTCCGGGTGCCGGTACATCAGTAAAGATACGCGGCAGCGGTTCCCTTGGGGCTGGAAATAAGCCGTTGTATGTGGTGGACGGCATGCCTTATTCGGCAGGGATGAACCAGAATCTGAACCCCCTGGCGTATATCAGTC
>DATCYD010000022.1:0-7557 GCA_036570465.1 Anseongella sp. | reverse complement strand
GACACGAAACAGCTGCAGTCTTTTTCCTATGAAATAAGGCCCCTGGGCTTTGAAACCCGGAGCGGGGAGTTTTTCGAGTTCAACCTCCAGCGGAAAGCCGAAGGATTGCGCGAGCCTTTTGAGATCGACCAGGACGTAATCATTCCGGCCGGTGACTACTGGTACAACCGCTTTGAAATACAGGCCGCTTCCTTTGAAGGGCGGACCTGGTCGTTATACACCAAAATAAGCTGGGGGGAATTGCTTACCGGACGAAGTACCGAAAGTGAATACGAGCTGTCCTGGCGGGCCAGCCGCTACGTGAATATTGGGGCGAATTACGAAAAAAACTGGATTAACCTGCCCGAGGGATCTTTTGATAACGATCTGGTAGGCAGCCGTCTGGAATACGCGTTCAATCCGAACTTGTTCGGCGCTTTGTTCTCCCAGTGGAACAGCGAAGATGAGGAAGCAGTCATCAATTTCCGGCTGCAATGGATTCCCATTATCGGGGCGGATTTTTTCTTTATCATAAACCAGGTATATGATACTTCGGGTAAAAGCTGGCAGTCCGAACGCACCACGGTTTTAGGCAAACTGATCTGGAGATTCGTATTATGAGCCGCTATACGGGCCGCTATGCGGCGGATATACACACAAAGGGCAATGAAAATTACCCCAAACCGATAAGCAAATCGGTCAATACTTAATTATTTCGAGATGAAACGCTTCCTTAACAACATCATCCTGCCAGTCATCCTGGGACTTGCTTCATGCAGCGCGCCATCCGATGAAGTGGTAGTTTATACCAGTGTCGACCAGGTATTTTCAGAGCCGGTGCTCAAAGATTTTGAGAAGGAAACCGGCATCCGGGTCAGAGCCGTGTATGATACCGAAGAAACCAAGTCCACCGGCGTGATGAACCGCCTGATCGCTGAAAAAAACAATCCGCAATGCGATGTCTTTTGGAGCGGTGACCCGGTACGTAACGGGGTTTTGCTATCCAAAGGCATCACAGAACCGTATCAATCGAAGCAAACCCTGCTCATTCCTGAACATTTCCGGGAAAAAGACAATCACTGGATAGGCTTTTCTGCCAGGGCCAGGGTGTTAATCTATAACAAAAACCTGATTGCTGCTGATTCTTTGCCCCAATCAATTTTTGACTTTACGGACCCTGCCTACAAGGGGCAATTTGCGATTGCCAATCCTTTATTCGGAACCACCACTTTTCATATAGCTGCACTGTTTATGAAATTGGGCGATGAAAAAGCCAAACAGTGGATGAATAATATGAAAGCGAATGATGCGGTAATAGCTGCCAGCAACGGTGATGTTAAAAAACGGGTAATGAACGGGGAACTGGCCTTTGGGCTCACAGATACTGACGATGCCTTCGAAGCCAAAAAAGAAAGTGACAACGTGGATTATATCTTCCTCGATCAGCAAAAGAGCAGCATAGGAACCCTGATTATGCCCAATGCTGTTAGCCTTATCAAAAACTCCCGAAATGCTGAAAACGGAAAGCAGCTCATTGATTATTTGCTAAGCCGGGAGACCGAAGTCAAGCTGGCCGTGTCCTGTGCACAAATGCCGCTGATTAAGGGAACGCCAGTGCCGGAAAATGTGCCTTCATTGGATAAAATCAAAGCGATGAAAATTGATTATGATAAGACCTCCAATAAACTGGAAGAAATACAACCCTGGTTGAAACAATGGGCAGAAAAATAGTCAGACATATTATACGGGTAGTTCCTTCGCTGTTGCTGTTTCTGCTGCTGGGATTGCCATTGATAGTATTGCTTTTGCAATGGCTGGGCGGTGCTGAAAGGTCAGTGCTTTTGTCTTTTATGAACCGGGAAACATTACTTCTGGTTGGCAAAAGCTTGCTAATGGCTTGCTCAGCGGCTTTGCTTGCCACCTTCACAGGAACGGTATGCGCATTTATTCTTTATAAACTCCGATTTGCGTTCACCGGGATTTACAAGTTGGCATTGCTGCTTCCTTTGCTTATTTCACCTTATATTTTTGCGGTTGCCTGGAAAGATGGTTTTTTCTGGCTTTTCGGAAATAATGCTGCTATCTATTCAGAAGTAGGTGTAATTCTGATACACACCCTCGTATTTTTCCCTTTGGCGATGCTCATTATGGGTAGTGCATTATCCCGAATTGATGCTAGTTATGAAGAGGCCGGATTAATGGTGATCCCTTTCGGGAAAATGCTGGTAAAAATTGTTCTTCCTCTGATTCGTCCTGCATTAACGATATCCTTCCTGCTCATCCTGATATTCAGTCTGAGTGATTTTTCAGTTCCCGCATTTTTTGGCGAGCGCACCTTTACTACCGAAATATTCACTCAATTTTCTGCACTGTACAATTTTCCCTTGGCTATCGGGCAGTCTGTTTTATTACTGTTCGTGTGCCTGTTGCTTATGCTGGCAGAAACCCGCTATCTGTCTGATGCGCCTTTCTTTTCTGTATCGGTAAAAGGAAGCGGTTCCAAAAAATACAAGATGCGGAATTGGCAAGTTTTTTTACATGGTCTTCTTTGGCTATTGCTAATATTGGTTTTGCTGATGCCTGTTCTTATGCTGGTAATCCAGTCTTTGAGCGGGAAAGCCTTATTCTTTAGTGAAGCATGGATGTTGATGCGTTCGGCCGCCCTCCAATCGGTTAAACTTGCTTTGTGGAGTACCCTATTGCTAACGTCAGTTGGCCTTTGGATGGCTTATATTAAAGAACGCTTAGGAAACCGACTGCCCAATTTATTGCTTTTACTGACTTTCATTGTTCCTTCTACCGTCCTGGGCATTGCCCTGATAAAGTATTATAATCTGCCTGTCGTGAATTTTGTATACGGCACTACCGCTATTCTGCTACTTGCCTATCTCGGTAAGTTTGGTTTTATCGCATCCCGGATCATCGGCAATGGCATCAGGCAAATACCGGTTTCTTTGGAGGAAGCAGCGCTTGTGATGGGCATACCCTCCTGGAAAATATTTGTGAAGATCAATCTACCTTTATTGTTTCCGTCCTTGTTTGCCGCATTTGTTTTATCCTTCATTTTGAGCTTGGGAGAGCTGGGGGTTACCATGCTGGTTTATCCGCCCGGCACAGAGCAGATGCCGATGAAAATATTTACCATCAGCGCCAATGCCCCGCAAGCCCTTACCAGCAGTATGACATTGATCAGCCTGGCCGTAACCGTGTTTTTTATCGGGGTGTTTTTCCTCTGCGGAAAGATCCTCTTCAAAAAATTCCGCTATGCCTGAGATCACGCTGGAACATATCGCCCACCGCTATAGCAGCAAGCAGGTGCTGGAAGGTTTTACCTGTTCTTTCGGGGCAGGAAAAACGACCTGCCTTTTAGGCCCTTCGGGTTGCGGAAAAACCACGGTATTACGCCTTATTGCAGGGCTGGAAGTGCCGCTAAAAGGCAGCATCAGCATTGATGATCAGATAGTCAGTAAAAACGGGAAGATACTGGTTCCGCCACACCAGCGGAAAACCGGTTTCATTTTTCAGGACCTGGCCTTGTGGCCGCATTTTACCGTATTCGATCAGATCGCGTTCGGGCTCCGGGAGTGGAAAGAAAAGCAGGTATCCGAAAAGGTGCTCGGTATCCTGGAGCTTTTCGGTATCAAAGACCAGGTAAAAAAATATCCGCATCAGCTCTCGGGCGGACAAAAGCAAATGGTAGCCATCGCCCGCTCGATAGTGCTTCAGCCCGAGGTCCTGCTGATGGATGAGCCCTTGGCCAATATCGATGTAACGCTGAAGGCGACCATTCTCAGGCATCTTCAAAGCTTGCGGGAGCAATACCGGTTTACAATGCTTTATGTAACGCATGATCACCGGGAAGCCATGCAAACGGGGGATAGCATATCGGTAATGAATGCTGGTAAAATAGAAGTTTCGGGAACAGTGCAGCAAATGCGGGAGTCATCTAATGAGTTTGTGAAATCGTTTATTCATTTATAAAACAGGAGGGATCATGAAAACCATTTTAACCATAAGCCTCGCAGCAGGCTCCGTCATAGCGGCCGCTTGTGGTCATTCCGGCTCTGCTTCTCAAACGCAGGAGCAGGCAGAAATAACAGGCAAACAGGCACTTTTTGCCGATACAGTAAAGCCCCAGGCTGAGGTGGAGTATGATTTTGAAAATGACTCCCCGGGCCAGCTGCCGGAGGGATGGACACAGTATTACACCGGCTCGGGCGGTACCGACTGGAAAATCGCGGAGGACCAGGGTAACCGGGTGTTGGCACAGGAGTACAGCGACAACCCCAATGCCCATTTCAACATCGTGGTAAATGACCGCATGGAAGCAACAGACATAGAGCTTTCCGTTCGTCTCAAGGGCGTTACCGGAAAGCACGACCAGGGGGGAGGGTTTGTTTGGCGTTTCCAGGATAAAAACAATTATTATGTTGTCCGGGCCAATCCGCTGGAAGATAATGTCGTTTTGTATAAGGTTGAAAATGGGAAACGTACGGATCTTCCCTTGATCGGAAAGGGCAGAACCTATGGCGCGGATGTCCCCCCGCTGGGTAACGGCTGGAATACCCTGAGGTTGGCCGTAAAAGGGGATTTATTCACAGTTTTTCTGAACGGGAAGGAATTATTCACGGTGCAAGACAGCACTTTTACCGGGGCCGGCAAAGTCGGGCTATGGACAAAAGCCGACGCCGTGACCTGGTTTGATGATTTTATGGTCAAAAAATTCAAGTAACTTTATAAAAAACACAGCATGATGAAAAGTAGCTTAAAAATCACCTTTGGAATGGCAATAACGTTGCTTATGGCCTCTTGCGGCAGCCCGGGCGGTCAAAACGGGCAGGAAAGCACGGATACCCTTGAGCATCAGGCTTCAGAAGCCTCCCAGGTACAACTCACTCCGCTCGATATCCCAGCTATTGAAAAGGCCCTGGGAATGAAGGGCGAGGAAAAGAACGGGGAATACAAGGTAAGCGTTCCCCAAAACGACTTGAAGATCATGGTAGACGGCTTTCAGATCATTCCCCCGATGGGACTGGGAAGCTGGGCGGCGCTGGCCCCGGCTGATAACGGGGCGATGCTGATGGGTGATGTGGTGGTTACCGAAGATGATCTGCGGCCTGTACAACAGGAGGTGATCGCCCAGGGGCTTACCATCACGGCCATTCATAACCACTTTATTCGGAACCGCCCCAATGTCATGTACATGCACATCGGAGGGATGGGCGATGGTGCCGAACTGGCTGCTAAAGTAAAGGCCGTATTCGACAAGGTAAGGGAGTCACGCGGCGGGGATCCGGCTTCCGGGCCGGCCACGGAAGTGGAAAATTCACTGGATACCGCTATGATCGCCCGGGTCCTGGGGCACAGCGGCAAGATGAGCCGTGGGGTCTATAAGGTGACCATCGGGCGGCCGGATGTGGATCTGCGCGAGCACGACGCCCCGGTCAGCACCTTCCTTGGCTTCAATACCTGGGCCGCCTGGCAAGGTACTCCGGAAAAAGCAGCAGTGGCCGGGGATTTTACCATGCTGAAAGACGAAGTGGCCCCGGTTATTAAAGCGCTGGTGGAAAACGATATTGAAGTGGTTGCCGTCCACAACCACATGGTACATGAAAAACCCCGTATCTTCTTCCTGCATTACTGGGGTACAGGCCCCGCGGAAAAATTAGCCCGGGGGTTGAAGGCAGCCCTGGATCAGACCGGAAAAGGGCGGAACGACTTAACACATTAAGCGCAATTTGAATAGCAGCAAAAGCAAAACAGCAGTTCCATGAAATGGATTACCCGGGAACGCCCTAAAATCGACCGGATTGCCTGCCCCTGGCTCATTAAAAGGTTTATTGATCCGGGGGCGGAAATCCTTTTCGTGCCGTTTCAGGAAGTACTATCTAAAGCAAAAGAATGGGATGCCATTCCTTTTGACATACCAGGCGTAAAGTTCACTCATTATGGCGATCATTGCACATTTGACGCATTGGTAGAGGAGTATAAAATTGACGACCCAGCCATTCTTACGATGGCCCGCATCATCAGGGGAGCCGATACAGACCGGCATGAAATGGCTGATGAATGTGCCGGCTTATGGGCCCTTTCAGCCGGACTGGCCCATAACATTAAGAATGACCATGAATTACTGGATAAAGGGATGATCTTGTACGACGCTTTGTATAGCTGGGCAAAGTACTTACAAGACGAAAAGCATACCCAGCATCCTTTCGAAAATTTATTGCTGGAAGTTTTTCATAAATACATCAGCAAAAAAAACGAAAAACAGCCTAAACCGCCTGCCTGGGCTAAAGAACTGAAGGGGATCATTCAGGATCAGATCGATACCAACATGAACCTGAGCTTGCAGGAAATTTCCAGCGACCTGAATGTTCACCCGGCCTACCTTTCACGTGAATTCTCCAAATACTTTGATAACCTCTCCTACGGCGAATACCTGCGTAAGCGCCGCATCGAAAAAGCGATCCACCTGCTACATACTTCGAGCTACTCTCTTTCCGAGATTGCTTATCTGACCGGATTCTTCGACCAAAGCCATTTTGCAAGAGTTTTTAAAAAGCATATCGGCAAAAACCCTTCGTCCTACCGGAAAAGACTACGAGAAGGTAAAACCGGTACAAAAACGTAAAATCTGTTCTATTTTGTGCTGGCGGAACAGGTTAATATTGTATCATTAATCTTTATCGCCATGAAATGGATTACCCGAGAAAGGCCTAAGATTGACCGTGTGGCTTGTCCCTGGTTGATTAAAAACTTTGTAGACAAGGAAGCCGAGTTCATTTACGTTCCCAGGGAGCGGGTCTTTGAAAAATCAAAAGAACTGCATGCCATCCCTTATGACATTCCTGGCGCGGAGTATTCACATGAGGGTGAATTCTGCACGTTCGATTATATTCTAAAAAGACATCACCTCACGGATCCCGTCTTACACCAGATGGCCCTTATCATTCGCGGGGCAGATACCGACCGTTTTGACCTGGCTCCTCAATGCGCCGGGCTTTGGGCTATTACCGCCGGGCTTTCCCACAACCATCCAAACGATGATCATGGTATGCTGACCACAGGCATGAAGATCTACGATGCGCTTTACAGCTGGAGGAAATATGTACAGGATGAGAAACATACCTGGAATCCGGATTTATAATCAGCAGCGCATGCAAGAGCAAGAGAAAGTAGCCGTACCGGCAGAGGAGGGTCAGAAGGGCATCACCTTTCGACAGGCGTTAAGGGTATGGATCAAAGTGGCCATCTACAGCTTCGGCGGTCCTGCCGGGCAGATAGCGGTCATGCATAAACTGCTGGTCGAAGAAAAGCGCTGGATAAGTGAAAGCCGTTTTCTTCATGCCCTCAATTACTGCATGCTGCTCCCGGGCCCCGAGGCCCAGCAACTGGCCATTTACATCGGATGGCTGCTGCACCGCTTAAAAGGCGGCTTGACGGCCGGTATTTTATTCGTGCTGCCCGGTTTTATCAGTATTCTCCTGCTGAGTGTTTTATATGCGGGCTTTAACGACACATCCTTTGTCCAGGCGATCTTTTACGGGATTAAACCAGCCGTTATGGCTATTGTGG
>DATCYD010000021.1:0-3603 GCA_036570465.1 Anseongella sp. | reverse complement strand
GATCTTACCTGGCTCGATGGGATCCACATCAGTGAAGTTGAGGCTGTGGCGGTGAATAAATCCGGTAATTCCATGCTGGGCCAGCGGGGAGCGAACGGGTCTATCAACATTAAAACCCGCACCCAGGCAGTGGACTGGGGGCCGCGTCGCGACCTGAGCGTGGTGCGGTTACTTGTTGACGGGTTTTCGGCACCTGTGGATTATTATTCGCCCAAATATGAAGTTCCGGCTTCTGAGAGGGATTTCCGGGAGCGGGCTGCTGTTTACTGGAAACCAGATGTTACCAGCGATTCTTTTGGGCGCGCTACGTTCAAATTCGCGCTTCCTTCCGACCTTGACAGCCTGCATGTACGAACCCAGGGGATCTCCTCCACCGGGGTGCTGATGGCAGATGAGCAAGTGATCGGGATCAAATAATTTTTCATTCCCGGCCAACCATTTCCTGCAGCCTTCCGTATTCTTTCAAGAAAACTGTTTCGACGTGAGCGCTGATGAGACCATGCTGGCGGACCATCTGTTAAAGGGTTGTCTGGAACAAGACCGTTCCAGCCAGAAGGCTCTGTACAGGCAATATTTCGGGTATTCAATGAGTATCTGCCTGCGTTATACGTTTAACAGAGAAGAAGCCGTCGAGATCGTCAATGATGGGTTTATGAAAGTTTTTACCCGGATCGGAATGTATGATCCAAAGCGCTCATTTAAAAGCTGGCTCGGTAAGATCATGGTCAACATGTCTATTGATCACTATCGGGCCAATCATAAGCATTTACATCATGACGATCTCGAATTGGCTTCCCAAACTGATTTTTCGGTTAGTATCATCGATAAGATGTCCTATGATGAACTAATGAGCCTTGTGCAGCAGCTCCCGCCTTCCTATCGCACGGTGTTTAACCTTCATGCGGTGGATGGATACAAGCACGAAGAAATTGCGGCGATGTTGTCCATTTCGGTAGGAACATCAAAATCGAACCTGTTTAAAGCCCGGGAATTGCTAAAGGTGAAAATCAGGGAACAGAACCGCCCCGATGATTCAGGGCGTTTTTCAGGACGAATGAAAACAACAAGAATAAACTGAAAATGGATAAGCGGGAATTGGAATTTGATGCTGGGATCAGACAAAAATTGTCTGAGGGATCCATTGATTTTGATGAAGCTGCCTGGGCGAAGATGGAGCAACGGCTAACCGGTCGTAAAGGACGACTGGCCGTGATTCCCTTATGGAGGCAGGCTGCCGCCATCATCCTGCTTGCCGGCCTGGGCTTCTGGATATATTCGGCTTATTTTACAAATCAGACGGAACAGCCCCCTTTGGCCGAAAACGACTTATACCCGGGTACGGATGCCCCGCTAACAGGCAGACAAGCGGAGCAGCCTGATGTTCCTCACACAGATAATAACACTGACAAACCTGACGCTAACGAACCCGATGCTGGCAAGGGTTCCGGTACCACAAATCAAGGCCTGATTCCGGCTACAGATACGGATGAAGAAATATACGCGCTGACGGCGGCAAGTGAAGGGCGATATCCGCATGCGGAAGAAAGAGTCCTGGTTAAAAGAATTGAGAACTTGCCGGAAACAAGATGGCCCGTGGTCCAACCTGATGATCGCGGGATAATGCTTGCCAGGTCCGGGGAGAGAGGTCTCACAGAAAGGCAGCCCAGGGTTGAGCCGGTTGCTTCGGGGAATGAGGGAGTCACCTGGAGTCTTAGCGTGCTGGCGGCGCCGGACCTGAACGGGGTGCGGGGCTTGGGTGACAAAAAGATAGGGTTTAATGCCGGAGTAGGGCTGGGCTTTCAGCTTAGTGAGCGCCTGAGCGTACATACCGGCATTGTTTATTCGAAAAAGCCATACAACGCGGCACCATCTGACTACCATACCAGGTATTCTCCGCAAGGGCTGATGAATATTGCCGCCGAATGTGATGTCATTGATATTCCGCTGAACCTCCGTTATACATTGTTTCAGAAAGGGCACAACCGCGTTTCCGTTCACGCCGGTCTTTCCAGCTACCTGATGCTTCGGGAGCATTACCGGTATGAATTTGGAGCGGATGCCCCCAGGGATTACGATTACCGGAACGAAAATCAACACTTCATGGGCGTAGGTAACGCCGGGATCATGCTGGAGCGGAGCCTGGGGAGTGGGGTGAGCCTGGGGTTGAAACCCTTTGTAAAAGTGCCGCTGACAGGTATTGGACATGGAGACGTTCGATTGGTATCGGCCGGGGCGGCCATTCAGTTGAATTTGGGAATTGGAAAGAAAACAAGAATAAATAAATGAGCGCATACCCGATTAAACACCAGTGATCCGTCACTAAACAAATTGAATATTTAATTGAATCGAGTATGAAAACAATCATGTACGCGCCCTGCGCGTTGCTGGCAGCCACATTATGGCTAACCGGTTGTTCGGAAGACAGCGCCGATCCTGATCCCTGCGCTTCCAGGAGTATTTCTCTGACCGCCTCCATTACCGATGCCCATCAGGGCGAAAGCGATGGAAGTATTATGGCCAGCGCCAGTGGTAGCAGCGGCTTCATGTTTCGTCTTAACGGCGGAAGTTATCAGCCCTCGTCCACGTTTGGGAGCCTTGCCGCCGGCACCTATACGATCACAGTGAAAGACAAAGACGATTGCACGATCAGTCAGGATTTTACCGTGGATGAACTCAGTCCTGCGACTGTTTCTTATTCGGCCAGGATCAAGCCCATTATCGAAACGGTATGCTGGAATTGTCATAAACAAGCAGGACAACCAGGATTTCCACATGCGGACCTCAGTACAGATGAAAAGGTGAAGGCCAATGCCGCCCGCATCAATACAGAAGTCCAGGCGGGCCGTATGCCCAAAGGAGGTACCCTGAGCGCTGACCAGAAAGCAGATATCGCCGCATGGGTGGCAGCGGGAGCCCCCATTAACAATTAAGCACCAGATAGTTAATAACAATGAAAAAACTGTTGATTACAGGCGGTTTTATAGGCATGCTATGGGCTTTTTCATGCGCAGGTGATAGCGAAGAATCCCTGTTTGATTTACCCGACTGCAGTACGCCGGTAAGCTTGAGCAGCGAAATCATGCCGCTGCTTCAAAGCAACTGCGCCATAGAGGGCTGCCATACCGCGGGAACAGGACTTCCCGATTTTTCCCTGAAAGGAAATGTCCTGGAATATGCCAGTGAGGTCAAACGGAGGACAGCAGAAGGGTCCATGCCCCCGCCTTATTCCGGTATCGAACTAAGTCGCGAAGAGATCATGATGATCTCTTGCTGGGTGGATCAGGGAACACTTAATAATTAGAAATGATGATGAAACCAAATGATGTACTATACGGAACCATCCTGTTGCTGTTACTGGCTGCCGTTAAGTTGCAGGCGCAGGTCTATCAATCGTACAAAAGTGAAACCTCCTTTTTTTCAAAGGCTCCCCTGGAAGATATTGAAGCCCACAATGACGGTGGCGCCAGCGTGTTGAACACCGGCACACAGGAGATTGTTTTCGTGATACCCATTCGGGGGTTTGAGTTTCGGAAATCGTTGATGCAGGAGCATTTTAACGAAAATTACATGGAATCGGATGAGTATCCCACGGCCACGTTTAAA
>DATCYD010000020.1:0-4510 GCA_036570465.1 Anseongella sp. | reverse complement strand
GTTTACAGTCCGGTACTATTGTCATTCAAAACATGGAAAAGACATGCATTTGGAGGTGGGACGATTGAAGGGGAGCTTTATGTGATCCATGACGATGTTGCTTTACCGGTGCTTGAGGGTGCATGTGTATCTGTCAGTCTTGTTCAAAATGGTCAGGTTCTTGCAAAAATGGATGTGTCCGTACCCTCTGTCAATTACTATTCAACGGCAATTATTCCTGTTACATTGAAAGTTCCCGAAGATATAGAGGCTGGACAGGCCCGGGTAGTGATGGAATTACGTCATGACCAGGCGCAGTCGGTTCCAAATGATATGGATGTTTTTGTCGCTCCAAAGGACTTTGTCGCTACACATTCAGGAGGGAGGGTTGCATTGTACGATCCGGAAGGGACAACCCGGAGGGCACTGGAAAGCATAGGGCTAAATGTTCATAAAGTAACGAAAATGCAGTCGGTGACAGGTTCCCGTCTGATTATCGGAAGGGAGGCCTTATCGGCGCTTTCAAGTACGTTCATACAGGAATTATTATCGTTTGTTGATAATGGCGGTAGAGTATTGGTGTTGAAACAAAAAGGAGAACAGCTTAAAGATTCGCCACTTATTCCTCAGGGGATAGTTGCCAAAAAATACAATTCTCTTTTTGTCAATACTGAGCGGCCGGGTTTACTGGATAAGAATCTGGTGAACAGAAACTTTTTTTTATGGAATCCTGTAGAATCGATATCCGGCTTTCCTGTGACAGAGGTATTTGATATTGAGCCTTCAGTGCTTGAGCATACTAGTGTTTTGGCAAATTGTGGGTATATGCTTGAATATCAAGTAGTTTTGGAGCATTTTAGGAAGAAAGGCAGTATTTTATTCTCCCAGTTCGAGCTTATCCGGCGTGCACAAAATGATCCCATAGCTGCCACAGTGCTTAAAAATTTGGTGGAGTACCTGCGATCAGATGATCATACTATAGGAACCCAGCTTTCAGGGGATGTGATATTTGCGGATCTGGATTCAGAGGCTGGATTATTTCCCGCTTCCCTTACCCAGGGTATTATGATAAACGGTCATAATTACGGGAAAGTGAGTTGGGAAAAATATGGCTGGCCAGAAGGAAGGCGTATCCTGGGTGAGCAAAAGATCATCAATGGGTTGGGCTATACTGGTACAGTGAATCCGGTGGATACGGCGAATGGTTTTTTCTACATGTGTCCGCCGGCAGGAGCGAGAGAGTTTTACCTGGAAGTGAAAAATCCAGTTGATAAAGAGTTGTGGTTCAGGGTCTTTTTGAATGATATGCCTTTGGGAGATGTGGTAGTTGTTTCACCTGACACCGTAATCAAAACGGGTCCGTGGCAACTCCCCGGTGGTAAAGAGCCCGTGAAAGTGACCATTGAGTCACAAGCAGATCTTCATGCCCTTAAGAGGGAAAAACCTGTTATAGAAGAGCTTGTGTTTCAGAAAATGCTGTTCGATTGATACTATTTAATGGAAATTATAAAAGCTTATGAAAATTAAAGCGGACTTTGAAGCTGAGGGGCGGAAACTGATTACGAAGGAGCTTAAAGCGGACCTGGTGGTTATTGGCGGCGGGCTGGCAGGTAGTTGCTGTGCAATTGCTGCAGCCAGGGAAGGATTGAAGGTGATCCTGGTACAGGATCGGCCGGTGTTGGGGGGGAATGCATCGAGTGAGGTGCGGCTCTGGATACTGGGGGCCACCTCGCACATGGGAAATAATAATCGCTGGGCCAGGGAAAGCGGAATTGTGGGAGAGATACTGGTAGAGAATATGTATCGGAATCCGGAAGGGAATGCGCTGATCCTGGATACCATATTGCTGGAGAAGGTGAAATTGGAATCCAATATTACCTTGCTGCTCAATACTGCGGCCTTTGAGGTGCTTAAGTCGGGGCCGGATGTGATCAGGCAAGTGAATGCTTTTTGCAGCCAAAACTCTACGCTTTATCAACTTCAGGCTCCTCATTTCTGTGATTCTTCAGGAGATGGTATTGTCGCCTTCCAGGCAGGTGCTGCTTTTCGGATGGGCGCGGAATGCCGCGAAGAGTTTGACGAGGGGTTTGCTCCTTCGGAAGAATACGGGGAGTTGCTGGGGCATTCTATGTATTTCTACAGTAAAGATGCCGGAAGACCTGTGCAATTTGTGGCGCCTGATTATGCTTTGAAGGATATTTCATCAGTTGTTAAATACCGCTCCTTTGATATATCCGATTATGGCTGCCGTCTTTGGTGGATTGAGTATGGTGGAAGACTGGACACGGTGCACCAGACCGAAGAGATCAAATGGGAGCTTTGGAAAGTGATTTACGGTGTCTGGAATTATATTAAAAATTCGGGAAAATATCCTGAAGCGGCCAACCTGACCCTGGAATGGGTGGGTGCCATTCCGGGAAAGCGGGAAAGCCGGCGTTTTGAAGGCGATTACATGCTTTCCCAGCGGGATGTGGTAGAACAACGTGAACATGCTGACGCGGTCGCTTATGGCGGATGGGCGATGGATTTGCATCCGGCTGATGGAGTGTTCAGCGAAAAACCTAGCTGCAATCAATGGCATTCCAAGGGGGTTTATCAGATTCCGTTGCGTTGCTTGTACAGCAGGAATATTGCCAATCTGTGGCTTTCGGGGCGGATTGTCAGCGCTTCTCATGTCGCATTTGGCTCCTCAAGGGTGATGGCTACCAGTGCTTATGCTTCGCAGGCGCTGGGGCCCGCTGTTGCCCTTTGTTTAAAATATGGATTAAGCCCGCGAGACCTGGTTCAATCGCCTCTGCTGGAGGAGTACCAGCAACGATTGTTGCAAGCTGGTCAGCATATTCCCGGCCATGCTTATCAGAATCCCCTGAATATTGCCCGGGAGGCTTCCATGTTGGCAAGCAGTGAGTTTGTATTAAGCGAATTAAAACCCGATGGCCCATGGCTGTCACTGAATCAGGCAGCTGCACAAATGCTTCCTGTTCGACCGGGCTATAAGCTGAGCCTGACCCTTCCGGTGAAGGCGGTTTATGCTACTGATCTTTCGGTGGAGCTCCGGGTAAGTAGTAAGGCGGCCAATTATACACCTGATGTTATTCTGGAACAAAAGACCATTTCCCTGTCCGGCGGACAAAGTGATGTGGAACTTGAGTTTGAGGCATTGTTTGAGGAGGCCAGGTATGTGTTCGTTTGTCTTGGGAGAAATGATCTGTTGGCGGTTCGCACCAGTCAAATGCGTGTGACCGGTATTTTATCCGTACATAATAAATTCAATAAGGCGGTGGCTACCAGTAATACCCAAAGTCCCCCGGCGAACATTGGCATTGATACATTCGAATTCTGGTGTCCTCAGCGTCGTCCGGAGGGTCATAATCTTGCTTTGAAGCTGGCTCGGGGATTAAATGTTTTTGAAGCTGTTAATACCACCAATGGAGTTTCCCGTCCCACAGTAGAACCCAATGCATGGGTGGCATCACCCGATGATCCAGCGCCCGCTATCAGGTTGGAATGGAAAGACCGGCGGGAATTAACAAAGATTGTGCTTGCCTTTGATACCGATTATGACCATCCGATGGAGTCAACCTTGCTGGGGCACCCGGAACGGGTAATGCCATTTGTTGTACGTAATTACCGGATCCGGGACATGGATGGCAATTTATTATATGAACGGAAAAGTAACTACCAGACTATGAATACAATTGAGTTTACTACAACCATTGAAACTTTTGGGATTGTTGTCGAAGTGGATCATCCTTCGAAATCCATTCCGGCTGCTATCTTTAGCATTGAATGTTATCAGGCATGAGTTCACTGGACTATTGGGTTGTTATTGTATTTTCTATTGGGATTTTGGTGGCTGGCCTGGCCCTGAGTGATAAACGCGCCAATATGACCTCTTTTTTTGCTGCCGGGGGCGCTGTTCCCTGGTGGATGAGTGGTCTTTCACTGTACATGAGTTTTTTCTCGGCAGGAACCTTCGTGGTATGGGGTTCCATTGCCTATGAGCATGGTTGGGTGGCGGTGATGATCCAGTGGACCATGGCCATTGGCGGTTTTCTGATCGGGTATTTTATTGCACCCAGGTGGAAAAAGGAAGGTGTCCTTACGGCGGCGGAGTTTATTCAGCGGCGTTTCGGTCCAAGGGTTCAAAAGTTTTATACCTATGTTTTCCTGCTGATGAGCTTTGCTTATAGCGGGGCATTCCTTTACCCGGTGGCCAAACTGGTGAATGTTTCTACGGGTTTTCCGGTTACGTATGCCATTATTCTGTTTGGCGTGATGTCCATCCTTTATACGACTTCAGGTGGATTGCTGGCCGTTATTGTAACCAATGTATTGCAATTTGTGGTCCTTACAGCGGCTGTAATTATCATCGTTCCGCTTGCCTTTGATCAGGTGGGAGGGATAGACGGATTTATCAACGGAGCTCCGGACGGATTCTTTAATTTTGTCAATGAAGAATATTCGATCTGGTTCATGGTTGCCTTTGGGTTTTACAACATGGTCTTCATTGGTGGAAACTGGGCCTATG
>DATCYD010000019.1:0-11736 GCA_036570465.1 Anseongella sp. | reverse complement strand
AGTTTCCATGGATGCGTTCTACAGGCGTAGTCCATTCCAGCGTATTTGATTTCCAGGGGTTCTGCGTTGAAGGCTCGCCCTTAAAGATACTCCGGAAGAAATTATCGAGAAAGATCAGCTGCGCCGCGCCGCCTGCAATGGCTGCAACCGTAATCAGCTTATTCACCTGAATCCATTCATCGAACATGCCAAATGCCGTGAATTCGTAATAACGCCTTGGAACACCGTCCAGCCCCAGAAAGTGCATGGGGAAGAATACCAGGTAAGCCGCCGCGAACGTCAGCCAGAAGTGCAGATACCCTGCCCGCTTGCTCATCAGGCGGCCGAACATCTTCGGAAACCATTGATAGATCCCGGCGAACATGCCAAAAATGGCTGCGCTTCCCATTACCAGGTGAAAGTGCGCGATCACAAAATAGGTATCGTGCAAGTTGATATCCAGGGCGGAATTTCCCAACCATATTCCGGTAAGACCACCGGAAATAAAGAAGGAAACCATTCCAATGGCAAACATCATCTGAGGAGTGAAGTTAATATTCCCGCGCCATAGCGTGGCAATGTAGTTAAATGCCTTCACCGCCGACGGAACCGCAATGATCAATGTGGTAATCATGAATACGCCACCCAGGAAAGGGTTCATGCCCGACACAAACATATGGTGTGCCCATACAATGAACGACAGGCCTGCGATGGCCAGCATGGACATGATCATGGCCCGGTATCCAAAGATCGGTTTTCTGGAATTCACAGAAAGCACTTCGGAAACGATCCCGAAGGTGGGCATGATTACAATATATACTTCGGGGTGACCCAGGAACCAGAACAAATGCTGGTAAAGAATGGGGCTTCCGCCCGTATTCGGCAAGGCTTCACCCGCAATAAATATATCTGTGAGATAAAAACTGGTACCGAAACTGCGGTCAAAGATCAGCAGTACCACCGCCGCTACCAATACCGGGAAAGAGAGCAATCCAAGCACAGCGGTCAGGAACAACGCCCAGGTAGTGAGTGGCATCTTGGTCATGGTCATTCCCTGGGTACGCATGTTCAGCACCGTGCTGATGTAGTTGATACCGCCCAGCAACTGGGAAATAATAAACAGGAATATACTGATGAGCCACAAGGTCATTCCCAGACCTGAGCCGGAGATGGCTTGTGGAAGGGCACTTAGCGGAGGATAAACTGTCCAGCCGGAAGACGCCGGTCCGCTTTCTACAAAGAACGAACCCAGCATGACAATACTTGCCGCCAGGAAGAACCAGTACGACAGCATGTTCATAAAGGGCGAAGCCATATCGCGGGCACCTATCTGCAACGGAATAAGCAAATTGGCAAACGTACCGCTTAGTCCGGCAGTGAGCACAAAGAACACCATGATTGTTCCGTGAATAGTCACAAGAGCCAGGTAAAATTGCGGAGAGATCCGGCCACCTTCAGCGAATCTTCCGAGAAGTAACTCCAGGAATGGGAAGGTTTGATCCGGGTAAGCCAGCTGGATCCGGAAGAGAAGCGACAAGCCCATTCCGATAATACCCATCACAATCCCTGTAATCAGGAATTGCTTGGCGATCATTTTATGATCCTGGCTGAACACATATTTCGTCAGGAAGGTCTCTTTATGATGATGTCCGTCGGGAGTATGCGCAAGATTATCGTGCAATCCGGTCGGTTCATGTGTCGCAATTGTTGCCATATCTTAAACCTCTTCTCTTCTTTTAGTTAATGTTCAACGCCAGTGATCTGTTTTCTGACCGGGTTGCATCATTCCCGGATTGTGCGTTTTGCAGCTGTTCCTTCATGTCGCCGCTGAAAACAGGTTGCTGCTGGTCTAACCAGTCCTGATATTCCGCTTCCGGAAGGACAATAACCTTCATTGACATGTTGTAGTGTGACGATCCGCATATCTTGTTGCAGTAAAGCAGGTAGTCAAACTCCGGATCACCCACCTTCTTACGCATATCATCGGTCGTAACCGTGGGCGTAAAATAAAAGAAGGTAGGCATGCCGGGCACGGTATTCATCTGAACCCGCAATGTCGGAATATAGGCGCTGTGAATTACATCCAACGCGCCAAACACCATTTTTACAGGCTGACCTACGGGCAAAACAATCTCGGTAGGCATCAGGTCATCCCTGGCAGTCTGACTGGTGAAATCCACTCCCAGGGAATTCACTGAATTAATCAGTTTGTAGTTCCTCGGACCTAGTTCTCCGTCGCTGCCCGGATAACGGACGATCCAGTTGAACTGCCGCCCAACCACTTCCACGAGCAGGGGATTCTCGGCCTGTTTGGCAGGATTGGTCATGTTATTCCAGTTCACCCAGCCAAATACAACCAGCAAGGTAAGTACGATGGCCGGAACCGTCGTCCAGATGATCTCCAGTTTATCATTATGCGGATAGAAAAATGCCTTCTGTCCTTTCTTCTTGCGATATTTAAAGGCAAAGCCAAGCAGCAAGATATGGGTAGCAACAAAGACAAACATCGTAATCAGGAACGTAACCATGAACATGCTGTCCCAGTTCTTTCCGTGTTCGGTAGCAGCAGCTGGCAGCGTCAATGCACCATGCACCTTGATCTCCCAAATGGAATAGTACAAGCCAACAATCAATGTGATCAGGAACAGACCTCCGTTGATCGCATTCCAGGGAATACCCCTTTTAGAGCCTGCCGCTTCGGTGCTCAATTCATACACCTGCAGCACCCTGCCGATGATTATCAGCGCCTGGCCAATCAACACGATCAGTACCACATAAAAGAAGACGCTCAGCCAAACATCCCCGTCGCCTGAAGCGGTATCTCCAAACTTACCGGGTTGTGCGGCCAATAGGGTGGTACTGAAAAAGCTCAGTCCCAGGGCAAACAAACAAGATAATTTATTTCGCAGCGACATCTCGAAGATTTATAACTTTTATATATGATGATGTAAACTCTCTTCCATGTACGGGTGATTCCGGGCATACAAAGGGGCCTTGCTGATGGCTTTCAGCACCAGGAAGGAGAACAAACCGGCATAACCTACAAACGTTCCCAGTTCCAGGTACCCGAATTTACGTTCGGTCCCAACCATTCCCGGCATGATCATCATGTACAAGTCCAGCCAATGGGCCAGGATCACCAGGAGGCATACATATTTTACGGTCTTCAGCTTCCTTTTAGCGTCACGGGTCATGAACAGCATGAAGGGAGCAAAGAAGCAAAGTACAAAATTGAGCCAGAAAATGAACCGGTAGGTTCCTGTCCAGCGTTTGTAGAAGTAAACGGCCTCTTCCGGAATATTGGCATACCAGATCAGCAATAACTGGGCGATGAAAATATACGCCCAGAAAATGCTAAAAGCAAACACGAACTTACCCATATCATGAATATGGTTTTCGTTCACTGCAGTGAAATATCCCTTTTCCTTCAGGGAAGTTACAATGAACCCGATCGTTGCAAGTCCAGTTACCCAAAGCGTAGCCAGATTATACCAGCCGAACATGGTGCTGTACCAGTGTGTCTCAATGGACATGATCACGTCAAAGGCGAAGAGCGGAAACGTGAAATTGAAAATTGCACAGAAAATGGCCGAATAAGCAATGCCTTTCTTATAGTAACGTAATCCGCCTTCAAAGTCTTCCTTCAGGGAGAATTGCCGGAGCTTCCAGGCAAAAAATCCCCAAACCAGCATGAAACCTACCACTCGCAGCATGAACAAAGGCACATTCATGTAGCTGGTCTTGCCGGCAATAACCGGATCAAATTCAGGGCTGGCAGGATCTGACAAGGCCGGATGAGCCCAGTGATGGTACAGACCGTGTGTTCCAAGTCCGGCAACCAGTACGATCACCAACAGGATCGCGGCATATGGAACCACCGACATAAATGCCTGCGGAACGCGAAGAATATTGGTCCCCCAGCCGGCCTGGGCAACGTACTGAATGGCACAATACATAACCCCCGAAAAGGCCAGCAGCACCATGTAGTAATTATTGAGCAGCAGGTTCGCCCAGGTACGTTCCGTATCGCCGGTAATGAAGCCGACTGCGACACAGACCAACCCAATGGCAACCATCACCAGGCTAATAGTCCTGGTTTTGCCTGAAAACTCATATTGTTCGTTCTGTAACTGCATTCTGAAATACGTTTGCCAATATTATAAATCCTGTAATTCCTGAACATATAGGCTGATCTTCCACCGTTCTTCCGGCGTGACCAATGACGCATGCGGGCCCATAAGGTTATAGCCGTAGGTAATCGTATGAAAGATCATGCCGGGAGTATATTCGGTTAACGGCCCCCCAGTGCGGGCCCGAATACCTGTAGGGTCATTGAAGTGGGGCGGCGGGGCGGGATAATTTCCGTTCACAATCACGCCTCCGTCACCTTGCCCTGTGTCTCCGTGGCAATGCGAACAGTAGGAGCTATACAGCGCCTTGCCTTCAGCCAGCGTAGCCTCCGTACGTGCGATGGGGTTTGTGACAAAAGCCCTGCCTGCAGCCACAAAACCGGAATCGTCTTTGCTATAGGGGAAGTAAAAGGTCTCTTTCGCCCGAACTGTTCCCTCGGGAGGTAACTGGGCCGTTCTTCCATCCGCAAAGGCCGCATTAGGTTGATCCGGGTTGTAGGCAACCGGTTCGTACATCTGGGGGGCGAATTCCCATCCGGGTTTCCGCCGGACCTTTGAACAGGAAACCAGTATCAAAGCCGCAACGAATGCGCTTAGAAATAAAATTCCGGCTCTCTTCATTGTAATATCTTCAAATTATTCACAGATCAAAATTCAATCAATAAGTAGCTTCCTTCTGCTTGATCTCCACCGCGCCGGAATCCCGGAGTAGTGTATTCAATGCCTCCGGATCCTTCTCTTCATTCAGGGAAACCGCGACCACAAAACGATCGTCTGTAGCCCGTTCATCCATGATTCGGGGCGTAGAACCCGGAATATTCCGGTTCACCAGAAAAAAGGTCAGCCCCATGCCGTATGAAGCAAATAATACGGTCATTTCAAAGCAAATGGGAATGAAGCTGATAATTGGAAAATTCGGCTTCCCTCCGATATTCATGGGCCAGTCATAAGTGATCATGTACCACATCATCAGAAAAGCGCAGGAAACACCCAGACATCCGAAGCAGAAAGCTACAATATCCAACCTTGAGCGCCGCACACCCACCAATTTTTCCAATCCATGGACCGGATAAGGGGTATATACGTTATAGATCTGTACGCCGGCAGATTGCAAACGACCGATCCCTGACTTGAGTACGTCCTCATCATCATAGAGGGCTACCGCATATTTATTCATGATTCTCTCCTTTCCGGACAGTTGTCGTTGCCGCGATCACTACTCCACCCGTCTCGGGTGAAAATTCATACGTTTTTCCTTCTTTTGCCGCGAGCCGCTTCTTGGCTGCTACACTTGAGCTCTTCAACAACAGTTTCACTTCTGCCATGGCCACGCCCGGCAGGAATTTGATGAACAGCATGAACAGGGTAAAGAACACACCAATGGAACCAATGAACACGCCTACATCGTAAAAAGTAGGATGGAACATGGCCCAGCTCGACGGGATAAAGTCCCGGTGCAGGGAAGTAACGATGATCACAAAACGCTCAAACCACATCCCGATATTCACGACAATCGAGATAAAGAAGGTAAAGGCCAGGCTGGTCCGCAATTTCTTGAACCACATCAGCTGCGGGGAAATCACGTTACAGGTCATCATGATCCAGTATGCCCACCAATATGGTCCGGAAACCCGGTTCAGGAACAGATACTGTTCGTATTCTACCCCGGAATACCAGGCGATGAACAACTCGGTCAGGTAGGCGCAGCCAACGATGGAACCGGTTACCATGATGATAATGTTCATCAGTTCTATATGATAAAGCGTAATATAGTTCTCCAGTTTCATGGCTTTACGGGCGATCAGCAACAAGGTCTGCACCATCGCAAAGCCCGAGAAAATAGCCCCGGCCACAAAGTAGGGCGGGAACAGCGTGGCATGCCAGCCAGGTAACAGGGAGGTCGCAAAGTCCATGGATACCACCGTATGCACGGAAAGAACCAGCGGTGTAGCCAGTCCGGAAAGGATCAGGGAAACCGCTTCGAACCGAACCCAGGAGCGAGCCGAACCCGTCCATCCAAAGCTCAGAAAACCATATACCTTTTTTGCAACACCTTTGGCACGGTCCCGGATGGTGGCGATATCAGGTAGCAACCCGATATACCAGAACAGGAGAGATACCGAGAAATATGTCGAAATAGCAAACACGTCCCAAACCAGCGGAGAGTTAAAGTTCACCCAGAGTGAACCGTACTGGTTTGGTAGCGGCAACGCCCAATAAAATAACCAGGGCCTGCCCATGTGCGTGAAAATGTAGGTAATGGCACAGATCACAGCAAAAAGTGTCATGGCCTCCGCAGACCGGTTGATCGAATTCCGCCAGTTTTGCCGGAATAGCAATAAAATGGCTGAGATCAGCGTCCCTGCGTGACCGATACCGACCCACCACACAAAGGTAGTAATGTCCCAGGCCCAGCCGATGGTCTTGTTAAGACCCCATGCCCCAATGCCGACTGTCATCGTGTAACCAGCCGAGTACAGCCAGAGACAAAGCCCCAGGAAGGACAGGATAAACCCGATCCACCATGCTTTGGTTGGCTTTGCTTCTACCGGCCTGCTGATATCCTCCGTAATATCGTGCAATGAAGGATTGCCGGTAACAAGTGGTGTTCTTATAATTGATTCGTGCATAACTAAATCCGGTTCCTAATTATTATCCTAACCTGAGCAGATCCTTGTAAATATTCTCCTGATGCTGGTTGTGCTCTTTCCGCTCTTGCTCATGGCCATGATCGTGGCTTTCCCCGTCATGGGCGGCAGGCTTCACCTTGTTCCGCACCAGAGTCATGTAACCAATACCAGGCTGAACGTTGTATTCGGCAAGCGCATAATAAACCCGGTCATCCTTTAACAGCTTGCTCACCCTGCTTTCCGGATCGTTGATATCCCCGAAAGTAATGGCATTTGCCGGGCAGGAAGAAGAACAGGCTGTTTCGATGTCTCCGTCCTGCAGGGGCCGGTTTTCCATCTTAGCTTCCAGCTTACCGGCCTGGATACGCTGTACACAGAAGGTACATTTCTCCATGACGCCACGGGACCTAACCACTACATCCGGATTCAGGGCCAGTTTGCCCAGATCATTGTTCATGTAGTAATCAAACTCGTCGTTATTGGCGTAATTGAACCAATTGAACCGGCGCACCTTGAAGGGACAGTTATTGGCGCAGTAGCGGGTGCCGAAACAGCGGTTATAGGCCTGCATATTCAGGCCGTCGGAAGAGTGCATGGTAGCCAGTACCGGGCAAACCGTCTCGCACGGGGCGTGATCACATTGCTGGCATAACATCGGCTGGTGCACTACTTCAATATTATCGGGATCTTCCTCGTCAACAGCATAGTAGCGGTCGATGCGGATCCAGTGCATCTCACGGCGACGGCGAACCTCGTCTTTCCCAACTACTGGTACATTGTTTTCCATGCTGCAGCTGACCACACAGGCTCCGCAACCCGTACAGGAATTGAGGTCAATAGCCATTCCCCAGTGATGACCAGGCTTGGCGTGTTCATCCCACAGGGAATAATATGGATTATTGGGGTCCTCCCCTTCTTTTAACTTATCGTGATTGTGATTGGGATTGCTTCCCGCGTTGTTGTCACGGGAATATTCTGCAAATGTTGTTTCCCGTACCGTATCGCGACCTTCGACGCTATGGTGCATCTGGGTCTGAGCCAGCTCATATATATCGCCGGTGGGTGTTACGCTGACAGGGGCTGCATAGCGGAAGGCGCCGTTGGAGAGATTAACGAATGGATAGGCGTTCTTGCCGACATTATTTCCGGCCTTACCGCAATGGGTACGTCCATATCCAAGTGCCACAGCCACTGTTCCCAGGGCCTGGCCGGGTTGAATCAACACCGGCAGCGTAATGGCGTACGCTTCCGTTTTCACTTCCACGACATCCCATTGCTTCACGCCCAGCTCCAGTGCAGTCTGGGGAGAAAGGGCCGCGTAATTATCCCAGGTAACCTTTGATACCGGATCTGGTAGCTCCTGCAACCAGGGATTGTTAGCATGACGACCGTCCCGAAGGGCCGGCTTTTCATATAATACCAACTCAAAATCACCCTGCAAGCTTCCCGCTGCAGCGGTAATAGCGCGGGCCGAAGCAGCCACATCCGCCATATCTGTATAGGATTGTCCCGCGGTTGCAGGCAGTACAGCCACCCCTTTCCGCAGGAAGAGCGTCCAGTTATGGCCGGCATCGCTGCCACCCTCACCGGCAGAAGGAAGTATATTGGATTCCCAGTAATTTCTGATGTAATCGTGCCATTCCTCAGAATCCTGCAGCCAGGTCAACAGACTTTGCTGCATCTGACGCGTGTTGAACAGAGGATTGATGGTAGGCTGAGCCACGTAGTAAACACCGGGTCCAGGCTGATAGTCATTCCAGCCTTCAAACGAATTATGATCAGGAACCTGGATGTTGCAATGTGCGGCTGTTTCGTCCACCCTGTCGGCGAAGGAAACCTTCATCCGTACATTCTTGAGGGCTTCTGTAAATTTAGCAGCTTCCGGGTAATCATACGCCGGGTTCGCCCCGTAAAAAAAGGCAGCGCCAATTTCACGGCCGGCCATTCGGTCCACCAATTCAGCAAAGGCTGTTTCGTCCCCCTGATGTGAAAATAAGGGATTGTCCAGATCGATCGTATTGCCATAGCTGCCCAACAGAGAATTAATCGCGTTTACCACGCCTTGAACAGCCACGTCGTTCACCCCGCAAACCATCAATGCATTCCCCTTTGCTTCCCAAAGCGAGGTAGCCGCTTCGCTGATCTTACGGGATGCTGCTTCCGGCAGCTCGCCAGCCTGTACCGTGGCGGCACCTGCTTTCCGGGCTACTTCATTGTAAAGAGCCAGGGCGGCGATGCCTTGCTGGGAAGGTTTTACAGGAATACGGACGTCTGCCTTGGAGCCGGTCATGGTAAGTCCGCTCTCAATATGAATATGCCTGGACATTTTTCCCTCTTCGCGAATCGACTTTACATCGCGACCGGAAATATACTGCTTGGAGAATTCCACCGGCGATAACCAGGTACCCAGAAAATCCGCGGACAAACTCACGATGACCGATGCCTTGTCAAAGCGGTAGGAAGGCAGCACAGCTTTCCCGAAACTGTTCTGGTTTGCCTTAATGATGGAAGAATGGGACACCGGTTCATACACGATATGCTCTGTGTTGGGGTATCGCTGTATGAACTGACCGATAAGCGCGTTGGTGGACGGGCTGATGATGGTCGAAGAAACAATGACCGCTTTTTTGCCTTCCGAACTGAGCGCGTTCAATTGAGAAGTCACCACTTTGTCAATCTCCGCCCAGGAAGCGTCTTCTTCATTCATGCGAGGCCCTTTCAGGCGGCCGTTATCATAAAGTGTCAGTAAAGAAGCATGGCCTACGGCGTCAACGCCCCCTTTGGCCACCGGACAGGCCGGATTTCCTTCAATCTTGATGGGCCGGCCTTCATGTGTTTTCACCAGGATTCCGTAGCCTTCGGGAAGCGCGGAAGCATAGTAATTGGGAATGCCGGGCGTTATTCCTTCTGGCTTCACCAGATAGGGTACCGATTTGTGAACCGGTATCCTGTTGCACGCGGCCAGTGTAGCCGTTCCCACTCCGAATCCGATCATCTTTAGAAAATCACGGCGGGGAGTCACGGTGTTCTTGTTGACCTCGTCCATCAGCGCCTCCACGGGGAGGTCTTCAGCAAATTCCCGTTGTTTTGATTCCTGGTATTCGGGAGTGTTGTATAGCTCCTCGAACCCTTTCCAGTACTTTTTCGTCAATTTTTCCATTTACAATGGCTAAAAACAATCAATAATGGCACCTTGCGCATTCGATGCCCCCCAGGTCGGCTACCGTAACCCCTCCTTCTTTCATCTGCTCATGAGCCGCCAGGATCTTGTCATAGTATTCGTTATCTTCGGCATGGATCACCTCCGTTTCCCTGTGGCAGTCAACACACCATTTCATGGTCAGTGGCGAGAACTGATAGATCTCTTCCATCTCAGCTACCGGACCGTGGCAAGCATAGCATACCGGTTCATCGGCTTTCAGCCCCTTTGCCTTGCGGATAGAGGCTTCAGCCACGGTAACATGCTGGGAATGATTAAAGTAGGCAAAATCAGGCAGGTTATGTACCCGAACCCATTCAATGCCTTCGGGATTATCCCCGTATTCACCCGACGCCGGATCAAAATCCAGGGCCTGGTATATTTTAGCGATCTCTCCTTCTGCTGTGGGTGAATCGCTGCCCTTTCCATCCACTACGGAATGGCAGTTCATACAGGTGCTTAATGAAGGAATGGTTGCATTCTTGCTTTTCCAGGCTCCACCGTGGCAATAGCGGCAGTCAATCTCCATGACACCCGCGTGCAAATCGTGCGGGAAGCGAATGGGCTGCGTTGGCTGATAGTATTGCTCTACGCCTACGTTCCACATCACATTCCAGCTAAAGGCGGATCCGGCCATCAGTACCACAAGAATGGCAATGGCAATGAATTTCTTATTTTTTGCCAGCTTCTTCAGACTGGCCAGGTAATCTTTTTTCGCCCCGGAATCAGCCGCTACTTCCACGCCCTGATTCCTGAGGATGACGTTCTTCAACGAACCAATCGTGCGGTTCAGCACGGTAATCACCAGGAACAAAACCACTGCGAGGACAGCCAGTCCGATAATCGCTGCCAGTGAAGGGCCCTTATCTTCTGCCACTACGGCTCCGCCTGCTGCCGTTGCCGGCTGCTGCAAGGCCTGAGTCTCGGATTCGATATAGGCCAGAATATTAATAACATCCCCCTCACTCAACATTGGAAAGGGTGGCATGGCTATTTTATATTCTTCAAAGATCGCCACCGCTTCGGGGTCTCCGGATTCAATCATGCCCGGAGAGTCATGGATCCAGTTGATCAGCCATTGCTGATCATGGCGCTGGTTTACTCCGGCAAGGGCGGGCCCTGTCAATTTCCGGTCAATGCCATGGCACACGGCACAATATTGTGTGTAAAGCGTTTCACCGGCGGCGATATCTCCTTCAATGGATGCGGCGGTTCCTGTAGCCACAGCATCCTGCGCAGCCACAGCCGTATCGGCCGGCGGAGCATCTTGCGCCAGGGCAGGGAGATAAGTAGCTAAGGTGAAAAACAGGAAGAAGGCAAATGTTAATCCGGAGAAACTCCGCGTGAAACAGATGGAAGAGTTTTGACTCATTGCTGCGTTTATCTATCTCTTGTAAAAATAGTCGTTGTGTGTGTTTCAAAGTACGTTTTTGTAGCACGTGACTTTGGGATGACAAAAATATGACATAAAAAATTATTTATCGCAGACGCTCCTTGATTTTAATAATTTATAATCATTCTAAATTGATTTTTCAATTTTTATGTTTAAATTTTGCTCACATATCCAATAACCAGGCAAAAACAAGGGGCGCTACAATCGTGGCGTCCGATTCAATAATATACTTAGGCGTGTTGATATCCAGTTTCCCCCAGGTGATTTTTTCATTGGGAATGGCCCCCGAATAAGAACCGTAGCTGGTGGTGGAATCGGATATCTGACAGAAATAGCTCCAAAAAGGAATATTCTCCATTTCCAGATCCTGGTACAACATGGGAACCACGCAAATCGGAAAATCAC
>DATCYD010000018.1:0-4383 GCA_036570465.1 Anseongella sp. | reverse complement strand
CCCGGAAAACTGGAAGGGAATGCATGGCCGGTTGTTTCTGGAGAGAGTCCTTTGGAAAAGCAGCCTTTGGATTGATGGAAAACCGGCAGGCTCACGGGAGAGCCTGAATACGCCTCACCAATACGAGTTGGACAACATGCTTAACCCCGGCAAACATGTGCTGGTTCTTCGCATTGATAACAGCAAGCAATACGACATGACCCATCGGGATATGGCCCATGCCTATACCAACGAAACACAGATTATGTGGAACGGGGTGGTAGGAGCCATGTACCTGCAAGCCATTCCTGATGCGTCGATTGAATTGTTGCAGGTTTTTCCTCAGGTAAAGAAACACACAGCCCGGACCGTACTGAAGTTGGAAAACCGTGACAGCAGACCCGTGAAAGCTCGCTTGCAACTCCGCGTTTTTAAGGGTGGTGAACTCGTGAAACATCAGGACACAAAGCTGGATCTGTTACCCGGGCAATCCCGGCATGTAGTACAGGTTCCGCTGGGTGCGAATGTGGCTTTATGGGATGAATTTAATCCGAATGTATATACACTGAAGGCAGTATTTTCGGTGGTGGGACAGGATGAAGCAAGATCTGAGGCACAAGTGGATTTTGGTCTGCGAGAACTTCGAACAGAAAAGGAACAGCTATTCCTGAATAACCGGCGTGTTTTTCTGCGCGGTACCCTTGAATGCAGTATCTTTCCGCTTACTGGTCATCCTCCAACCGGCAAGGAGGGCTGGCTGAACGTGTTCTTGGCGGCCAGGTCCTACGGGCTAAACCACCTCAGGTTCCATTCCTGGTGTCCTCCGGAAGCAGCTTTCGAAGTAGCCGATTCGCTGGGCTTCTATTTGCAGGCGGAACTGCCCCTTTGGGTCACAAATTTTGGGGAAGACACGGCCACGGTACGTTTTATCCGGGAAGAAGCTGAACGCATGATCGCCGCTTATGGAAATCATCCTTCATTCTGCTTCTTTTCACTGGGCAACGAATTACAAGGCGATTTCGACCTGCTGAAATCAATTCTGCTTGAATTGAAGGAACGGGACCCGAGGCATCTCTACACCACCACAACCTTTACTTTTCAGAAAGGCCATGGTGACTGGCCAGAACCGCAGGACGATTTTTTCGTTACCCAATGGACTCATAAAGGCTGGGTACGTGGTCAGGGAATCTTCAATAACCGTTACCCGGATTTTCAAACCGACTATTCTGCTGCGATCGACAGCACCCCAGTACCCATAATCACGCATGAGATTGGTCAGTATTCTGTGTATCCCCGCCTGGACGAGATTGAAAAATACACCGGTGTTTTAGAACCCCTGAACTTCATGGCCGTGCGTAACGACCTGAAGCGAAAAGAATTGCTGGACTATGCGGACGATTTTACATTGGCCAGTGGAAAACTGGCGGTTTTGCTCTATAAGGAAGAAATTGAACGCGCCCTGAAAACCCGTGATCTCAGTGGTTTTCAGTTACTGGACCTGCATGATTTTCCAGGCCAGGGAACCGCGCTGGTAGGGATCCTGGACGCCTTCTGGGACAGTAAGGGCCTGATTGACCCGGCTGACTTCCGTAATTTTTGCTCGCCCGTTGTGCCTTTGTTACGCTTCCCCAAGGCGGTTTATACTGCTGACGAATATTTTGAGGCAAATGCCGAACTGTCCAATTACAGTGATGAAGTCCTGAAAGGCGTGCAGGCCAAATGGAAAATCAGCAAGGAGGGAACCATCGGTCCCTTAGCAGATGAAAAATCAGTGATCGCGTCGGGAACGTTCACTGCCACCACCGCCCACTCCGGCTCGCTGACTTCCCTCGGTTCCATCCGGACATCCCTTTCCGGCGTGAAGAAAGCTGCGAAACTGAACGTATCCATCACGATTCCCGGCACAGACTATCAAAATGAATGGCCCATCTGGGTCTATCCCAACATACCGGACGCCGGCATCGAAAACCCGGAGCCGGATGACTCCCGATCAGTCAGGTTTACCAGATCCGCGGAAGAAGCCCTGAAGCTGCTTGCTGAAGGGCGCCGTGTATTGCTCAATCCCGATACCGCTGACCTTCAGGGGGTGGCCGGCCGGTTTACACAAGTATTTTGGAGTCCCGTCCATTTCCCGAATCAGCCTGGTACGATGGGGCTGCTTTGTGATCCTGAGCACCCCGCGTTTACGGATTTCCCCACGGATTTTCATACCAACTGGCAATGGTGGGATTTGGTGATGCGCTCCAAAAGTATGGTCATCGATTCATTGCCTCCTCTGGAACCGGTTGTCCGTGTAATTGATAATTTTTTCAAGAATCGTAAAATGGCTTTGGTGGTGGAAGCCAGCGTTGGCCCCGGCAAACTCATAATCTGTTCTGCCGATATTGCCACTGACCTGGAAAACCGTCCGGTTGCACGCCAGTTGCGGTATAGCCTGTTGCAATATATGCGTGGAACAACCTTCCGGCCGGAAACAGAATTGGAAGAAGATGATATCCGGAGGTTAACTCGGGATGGAGTAAATATCCAACTGGGGAATACCCGCCAGACCATCCATAGTTTTGGCGCCTCGGATTGCTGGACGGCCAAATTCATCGGCGACTGGGCGGATGTAGAAAAGAAGAACAGGATTGCCGATCTGCTTTTTAGCATGGATACCCTGGCTAATGGCAATCCAAAGGGGATCGGTCTATCTCTCTGGCGGTTCAATATCGGGGCAGGTAGTTTTGAACAGGGGGAAGCCTCCGGTATCCGGACCGACTGGCGGAGGGAGGAATGTTTTCAAAATACGGATGGCTCCTGGGATTGGGGGAAACAGCAGGGACAACAGTGGTTCCTGGAAGCGGCCCGCAAACGGGGAGTGCGTTATACCCTGGGGTTTTCTATTTCCCCACCAGTCCACATGACGCGAAATGGAAAGGCGTTCAGCCCGGGGGGGAAAGTGCTGAATATTCAACCTGAAAAGATGGACGATTTTGCTGTCTTTCTTGCTAGGGTGTCCGATCATTTCAATTTTGACTATTTGAGTCCGGTAAATGAGCCTCAATGGGATTGGAAGGCAAGTGGGAGAGGGGCTACTCAGGAAGGAAGCCCGGCGCAGAACAGAGAAATAAGCCAGCTGGTAAAATTGCTGTCGAAAGAATTATCGTTATCCGGTTCGGAAGTGCAGGTGGTGGTGGGGGAAGCCGGCGAATGGGATTACCTGTATGGGAATAATAAGGACGGACGGGGAAATCAGGTGGAAGCATTCTTTTCTCCTGATTCCCCCAATTATATCGGCGGCTTGCCGAATGTGCTTCATGTCATATCCGGACACAGCTACTGGACTACCTGCCCGGATGCCAAACTAACCGTCGTCAGGCAACGGGTGGCCGGCCAGGTAGCTTCGATGAAGCAGTTTTCTCCATCGTTTCCCCTGAATGTGTGGCAAACTGAATTTGGCATTCTGGGAGATATCTGCGGCAGGTACAGCGGCTCGCCCCGGAATACGGAAATGGATTACGGCTTGTATGTGGCTCGGGTCATTCATCACGACCTGACTGTTGCTGAAGTGTCCTCCTGGCAATGGTGGCTGGCTGTTAATCCGTACGACTATAGCGATGGGCTGGTTTATATCAATGATTCCGAAGGAAATATCCGCCCCGGAAATGTAAAAGAGGATGGAATTGTCATGGAATCGAAACAGCTGTGGGTGTTGGGTAATTTCTCACGGTTTATCCGGCCGGGCATGCAACGTGTGGAAGCAATAGCTGATTCAACGCCGGGAGCTGACAGTCTGTTGATTTCGGCATGGCAGGATGAAGCCAACAACAAGTTGGTGATGGTTATTGTCAACGAATCCGGGGAAGAAAGAGGGCTCTGTTTACCTGCCACCTCTCATCAGGCTCCTGTTGAGGTCTTTACCACTGATGTCCGGAGGAATCTCGAAAAATCTGTCCTTACAGAAAGGAGATTGATGGTGCCGCCACGTTCGGTGACCACCGTTGTAACCCAATCCCGATTAGAATTGTGACCGATGATCAGATAAGTCGTATCTTTGAGAAAACCAATTCGTATGGAATCAATACGCGTCGATATATGGTGCCTGGGGGCTTTTCTGTTATTTCTGACCATTGTCCGTCCCGAAGCAACCACTGCTCAGGATGTTCCCGCTACCCCGGGTCAGCGGGCAATGGGAGATCCAGCGAATTATCTGGATTCCGTGAAGGCCGAACTTGTAAAGGAATGGCCCCGGAACCGAACCATCAACCTCGTATTTCATGGTCATTCCGTTCCGTCAGGTTATTTCAGGACGCCTGAAGTGCACACTTTTGAGTCCTACCCTTACCTGGTTCTGAAACAACTGAAATCCATTTACCCCCATGCGGTGATCAATGTGATCCTGACATCCATTGGGGGAGAAAA
>DATCYD010000017.1:0-14498 GCA_036570465.1 Anseongella sp. | reverse complement strand
GGACGCGGGTCGTCATTACAGGCACTCCTGTAGAAAATAACACCTTCGACCTGTATGGCCAACTTTCCTTTGCATGTCCCGGCCTGCTGGGTAACAAGCAGTATTTCAAGGAAATTTATGCCGTCCCCATTGACCAGTTTGCGGACCAAAAGCGAGCGAAGGAGCTCCGGGAAAAAGTGCGTCCTTTTATCCTGAGACGCACCAAGGAGCAAGTGGCTGCTGAATTACCTGAAAAAACGGAAATGGTGCTGTTTTGCGACATGCCTCCCGCCCAGCAGCAGGTTTATAATGCCATTGAACAGGAATTCCGGGACTATATTTGCAGCAAAACCGGAGAAGAACTTCCCAGGCATACTGTCCATGTACTCAAAGGCCTCACCCGGCTCCGGCAGGTGTGCAATTCCCCCCTGTTACTGAAAGAAGAAGACATAGCAGTAAAAGAATCCGGTAAAATGACTGTGCTAATGGAGCAGATCCATGACAAATCACCACATCATAAAATCCTGGTATTCTCCCAGTTTGTTTCCATGCTGGAGCTGGTCAAAAAAGAACTTAACAAGCAACATATCGGCTTCTCCTACCTAACCGGAAGCACCCGTGACCGTGGCAGGGTCGTAAAAGAATTCCAGGAAGACACCGCCCGTCGTGTATTCCTTATCAGTCTCAAAGCCGGCGGCACCGGCCTGAATCTCACCCAGGCTGACTACGTTTATCTCATCGATCCCTGGTGGAACCCTGCAGTCGAAAACCAGGCGATTGACCGCATTCACCGCATCGGCCAGCAAAAACACGTCGTCGCCGTCCGGCTGATCTGCGCCGGCACCATCGAAGAAAAGATCATGCGTCTCCAGGAAACAAAACGGGAACTGTTCGGCAAACTGGTCACCAAAGACAGTCTGCTGGAGTTGCTGGGGCCAGCTTCTGACCATTCTTCATATAGCTAAACGAAAAATCAATAAAAATGAATATCCCAAATGACCACCAGCAGGTGATGCCTTATCTCATCCTGAAAGGAGCGGAAGAATTTATCAGGTTCACGAGTAACGTGTTCGGCGCGGAATTGATCGCAAAACATTTGCGGGACGAGACCGGGGCCATCGTACACGCGGAAATCAGAATTGGCGATTCGGTCATTATGCTGGCCGAGGCCACCGAACAGTGGCCACAACAACCAACCGCATTATTCATCTACGTCGAGAATGCCGATGCGACCTATCAGAAGGCCCTCGGGGAAGGTGCCGTTTCCATTCTTGAACCCTCCGACCAGGAATACGGAAGAAGCAGCGGCGTCAAAGACCCCGCTGGAAATTCCTGGTGGGTGACGTCCGTTTAAGTCTGAGCTTCTCCTTTTACTGTTGGGGAGAATGTAGGCTCGGGGACTAATTATGGTCAACCACCGGATACCCGTGGTCGATCCAGTCCGTTTTCAGGTTCGTGCCAAGGTTCAGTAATCGGTGATTGGTGAATCCCATCTCGTTGAGCAGTGAAAACGCCGGCCGGATATTGGGACATTTCACAAAGGGGCAGCAGCCACAGTAGAGAACGATCTCTTCGTCCTTCGCTTTATCCGAAAGAAGTGTCCGAAGTTTCTCCAGATTTTGTTCTTCCCCGGTTTGTCCCACGTCCAGCGAACCTTTGATCAATGCGCCCGGGCCAATACAGACGATCAGTGGTTTAGCTGCTTCTGTGTCATTGATGACCGAAGCCAGTTCTTTGGGCGGCATCAGCTGGCCGGTGTCCCAGGGTTCCGATTTTTCCGGTGAACAGGCCGAAAGCAAAATCCCTGAAAAGAAGATTGCAAATGAGAATGTCAATAAATTCCACATAATTATGCGAATTAGTGGTTAAATAAACTTCAGCACTTCTTCGCCAATGGCGTCGGTACCTAATATTTTTTCACGCGGAGTTTGGGCATCGGCAATGTCTGATGAGCGGAATCCCGCCTTCAGCAACTGATCAACGGCGCTGATGATGGTGTCTGATTCTTCTTTCATGCCGAAGGAAATATCCAGGAGCAAAGCGGCTGACAGGACGGACGCCAACGGATTGGCTACTCCCTTGCCGGTGATATCGTGAGCCGAACCGTGGATGGGCTCATACACCCCGGTGCCATCGCCTACGGACGCTGATGCCAGCATGCCCATGGAACCGGCAATCTGAGAGGCTTCATCGGTAAGAATATCGCCGAACAGATTGGCGGTAACTACCACGTCAAAACGCTTCGGATCTTTGATAAGTAACATTGCGGTGGCGTCCACGAACTGATATTCGACTTCAACATCAGGATATTCAGGCGCTACCTTCTGGATTACTTCGCGCCACAGGCGGGATGTTTCCAGCACGTTCGCTTTGTCCACCGAGCAAAGTTTCTTTCTTCTGGTGCGGGCAGCATCAAATGCCTTTCGGGCAATGCGTTCCACCTCGAAACGACTGTATTCCGCCAGGTCATAGGCGGTATCGCCATCATTCTTTCTTCCCTTTTCACCGAAATAAATATCGCCGGTAAGTTCCCGGAAAAACAGGATATCCGCGCCGCGAAGAATATCTTCTTTAATGCTGGAAGCACCCAGCAGCTCATCAAACAGCTTAATGGGCCGAAGGTTGGCATACAAGACCAGTTCCTTGCGCATTTTCAACAATCCCTGTTCCGGGCGCACTTTGGCTGAAGGGTCGTTGTCATATTTGGGATGGCCCACAGCGCCGAACAAAACGGCGTCGGAGGCTTTCATTTTCGTCAGTGTTTCATCTGGAAGCGGGTTCCCGGTAGCTTCAATAGCCACGTGGCCTACCAGGGCCTCATCATAGGTGAAGGTATGCCCGAATTTTAGGGCGATCTTATCCAATACTCTTTTCCCGACTGCCGTTACCTCTTGTCCTATTCCATCGCCGGGAACTACTAAAATCTGCTTGTTTGCCATTCCTTTATTTCAAATTTAACATTTTTTGGGTGGCCTTGATGGCCGATACCGTTTGGTCGCTATCCAGCCCCCGGGTCTTGAACTCCCGGCCGTTGCTCTTCCAGGTAATAATGGTCTCGCACAAGGCGTCGGTATTTCCACCTGGGGGGATGTGCACACTATAATCCGCCAGCGCGGGTAATTCCTGTTTCCGCTTTCGATATACCTTTTTCAACGCGTTCATAAATGCATCATACTGGCCGTCTCCCTGAGCATTTTCTTCGTACAGTTCCCCTTCGACACGTATCTTCAATGTGGCCGAAGGTCGCAGGTCCTTGGAATGCGTCAGCACATAATTTTCAATCCGTACCCGTTCGTCCAGACTTTTGCTGTCGAGAACATCGGAAATGATGAAGGGCAGATCTGCCTGGGTAACGGATTCCTTCCGGTCTCCCAACTCAATGATGCGTTTAGTCACCTTTTTCAGATCCGGTTCCGAAAGCTGGATCCCGAGCTGCAGCAGGTTGTTCTCGATATTGGCTTTACCGCTGGTCTTTCCCAGGGCGTAGCTACGCTGACGGCCGAATCGTTCCGGCATCAGATCGCTGAAATACAGTTTATTCTTTTTATCGCCATCGGCGTGAATGCCGGCTGTCTGAGTAAACACGTTCTCCCCCACAACCGGCTTGTTTCCCGGGATCCGGAGTCCTGAAAAGGTTTCCACCAGCTTGCTGACCCGGTACAGCGCCTTTTCATCCACTGATGTTTTCACCGAAGGGTCAAAATCATTCAACACTGCTATGGCACTTGCCAGGGGCGCGTTTCCGGCCCGTTCACCCATGCCATTGACTGTCAGATGAATGCCCTGGACCCCTGCACGCACCGCTTCCAGCACATTGGCCGTTCCCAGGTCATAATCGTTATGAGCATGAAAATCAAAATGTGAATCCGGGTACCTCGATACGATTTCGCTTATAAATTCCGCAACCTCAGAAGGAATCAGCACACCCAGTGTATCGGGGAGCATGATCCTTTTAACAGGCTGATCCTTCAGAAAATCCAGGTATTGGAAGACATAATCTCTGGAACACCGCATGCCATTGCTCCAGTCCTCCAGATAAATATTACACTCCAGCCCATTTTTTCGCGCCAGAGCAATGACGCTTGCTACTTCCGAGAAATGCTGCTGAGGAGTCCTCTTAAGCTGGTGTGTCAGGTGATTAAGCGAGCCTTTGGTAAGAAGGTTCATCACCCTGGCGCCAGCCTGCTTCATCCAACCAATGGAAATTTCACTGTCCACAAAGGTCAGCACTTCTATCTGGTTCAGCAATCCGGCGCTTTTAGCCCATTTCGTAATGGCTTTTACAGCTTCCAGCTCTCCCTCCGACACCCTGGCCGAAGCGATCTCGATCCGGTCAACCTTTAGTTCGGTTAATAAAAGGCGCGCTATGGTCAGCTTTTCGGACGGTGAAAAAGAAACACCGCTGGTTTGCTCCCCATCACGCAGGGTCGTGTCCATGATCTCGATCGGACGGGCGGCTGGTTTAGGCATGTGGTACCTGCTGTTAATACATGCTCTTTTCAGCAAATTGCTGAATATCATCTTTCATGGCCTGCAGATAATCGATATCATCAAAGCCATTCATGAGGTTATGCTTTTTATAACTATTGATCGCGAATGATTCGCTGTCGCCGGTGGAAGTCAGGCGAATGGCCTGATCAGGCAGAGACACTTCCACTTCGGTCGCCGGATTGGCAATGATGGCAGTAAACAGCTTATCCAGGAATTCAGGACTCACCGTCACCGGCAGAATACCCACATTCAGGGAATTATTTTTAAAAATATCGGCAAAGAAACTGGATACAACACAGCGGAAGCCATAATCGTATATCGCCCATGCCGCATGCTCCCGGCTGCTGCCACTGCCAAAGTTCTTTCCGGCCACGAGAATTTTCCCGGAATAGGTAGAATCGTTTAAGACGAAATCCTCTTTGGGAGTATCGTCAGCATGATAGCGCCAGTCCCGGAAAAGATTGTCGCCAAAACCCTTCCGTTCAGTCGCCTTCAGGAAACGCGCCGGAATAATCTGGTCTGTATCCACATTCTCGATCGGCAAAGGTACTGCCGTGCTTTTCAAAAGGGTGAATTTATCGTAAGCCATTTCTTATCTGATTGTTCAATTATAATCCGCTGCCAGGTTACACCGCTACGGCTTCTGTTTCAGCCAGCAGTTCCCTTGGATCGGTTACAACACCGGTCACCGCCGCAGCAGCAGCCACCAACGGACTGGCCAGCATGGTGCGGGAGCCGGGGCCCTGTCTTCCTTCAAAGTTCCGGTTGCTGGTACTTACCGCATATTTCCCCGGAGGAATCTTATCGTCGTTCATTGCCAGACAAGCTGAACAGCCCGGTTGACGCAGTTCGAAACCTGCTTCGGTCAGGATATCCAGGATGCCTTCTTCACGTATCTGCGCCTCCACAATATGAGAACCGGGTACAACCCATGCAGTCACATTATCAGCCTTTTTACGCCCCTTCACAATGGAAGCAAAGGCCCGGAAATCTTCGATCCGCCCATTGGTACAGCTACCGATGAATACATAATCCACCTTTTTTCCCAACATGGGTTCCGATTCGCTGAATCCCATGTAATTCAAAGATTTTTCGTAAGTAGCCTTACTCCCGCCTTCTTCCGCTCCGGGAATATGCCGGGTAATGCCCATACCCATTCCAGGGTTGGTCCCATAGGTGATCATGGGCTCTATATCATCAGCGTGGAAGTGATGCTCCAGGTCGAAGGCGGCTCCCTCGTCGGTTTTCAGCGTCTTCCAGTAGGCCAGCGCTTTATCCCAGGCCTCGCCTGCAGGCGCTTTTTCCTTTCCCTTGATATAAGCAAAAGTAGTTTCGTCGGGTGCAACCATGCCTCCGCGGGCTCCCATCTCAATACTCATATTACAAACCGTCATCCGGCCTTCCATGCTCATATTACGGAACACCTCTCCGGCGTATTCCACGAAATAACCTGTGGCTCCGGCGGCGGTCAGCTTTGAAATAATATACAACGCAACGTCCTTCGGCGTCAGGCCACGGCCTAGTTTGCCATCTACGTTAATGCGCATTCGTTTTGGCTTCTGCTGCATAATGCATTGGGAAGAAAGCACCATTTCCACTTCAGAGGTACCAATTCCGAAAGCAATAGCTCCAAACGCACCGTGGGTGGACGTATGTGAGTCACCACAAACGATGGTCATTCCCGGCTGGGTTATGCCGTTTTCCGGCCCTACAACATGTACAATCCCGTTCCGTGGATTGCCCAGCCCCCAATGCGAGATACCATAGCGGCTCGTATTGGTTTCCAGCGCCTTCAGTTGTTTTGCTGAAAGCGGATCCTCAACCGGCAAATGCTGGTTAATTGTGGGGGTATTGTGGTCGGCGGTAGCAAATGTCCTCCCGGGGTACATCACGTTCAGGCCCCGCCCGGTCAGGCCCAGAAAAGCAACCGGACTGGTTACTTCATGGATAAAATGCCGGTCGATAAACAAAATATCAGGACCATCCTCAATTTCCCTGACAACGTGCGCATCCCATACCTTGTCAAATAATGTAGCGGGTACTCTGCTCATTTCGATTCTACTGTTTTAAGATAGCCACAAAAATACACATTTTCTTGCAAAAAAAGAGCTATTTAAACCAGTTCTTGAGCTTTCTGACCACAGCGGACTCCTCCCGGCTTTTCCTGGAGGCCCCAATCAGGTAGGCATAGGGTTCAAGAGAATCTACATTATCAAAGACGATTTTGACCATTCCAAGAATCGGAATCGAGAGAATCAGCCCGGGAATGCCCCAGACGATCTCACCAAGTACAGCGACCACGATAATGAAAATCGGATGAACATTCACCTGATGACCCAGCACCAGCGGTTCAAAAATATATGTATCAATCAGTTGGGTAATACCAAATACGATCATAACACCCAGAATAATACGAATGTCGCCTCCCTGAATAAACACCATGAGCATGGGAAGGATCATCCCAAACAAATTTCCTATCCAGGGAATAATACTTAGGAGAGCTGCCAGCACTGAAAAGAAAAGGGCATGCCGTACACCCACGATGGTTAGCCCAACAGCATAAAAGACCGTCAGGATAATCATTAGCACCCCTCTTCCCAGCAAATACTGCTGAGCCACCCGGCTGGACCGGTTAATGACATCATGCACCCGTTCCCGATCGTCTCCACGCACCAGTTTTAACACAAATTTCTTGAATCTCGTGCGATAATAGATAAAAAGAAACAGGTAGATTAGCACCAGCAGGCCATTGACCATCAATTTTGTAAAGGAACCAATCAACCTAGCCGCAATGCTGGGGATCGGGCTTTTTCCATTGGTTTGCTCTTTGATCATCTCCTCCTGGCTTTCATAAGATATCCCCACTTTCTGCTCAATGAATCGCTGGCCGGCCTCCAGTTGCTCATTCACACGGTTCTCAATCAACGCCATGTCTTTACTGAAACTCGCCACCTGGGAAGATAGCAGCGCAATAAGCCCTGAAAAGATCGCCACCAACAAAACCAGGCAAGCCAGCGTCGCAAGCACCCGGTGCAGCCCCATATTTTCGAGCCTTCTGCTTAAGGGGATCATCACCATGGCGAAAATAGCACCAAAGGTCAGCGGCACCAGAAAGCTCCTGGCAAAGTACAGCCCGGCGAACAACAGAAAAAAAAGCAAGAGGATCAGATTGATCTTAACGAGGGGGTGCAACTTCATTGACCATCTATGATTTAATCGTATACAAGAAAATATACTGCCAGAAAGAAAAAAGGAGTCCCCCCGCGTCGCGCTTCCCGCCCGTCACACCCCGGCCCGGAGCCGTTCCGCCCCTTCCGGCACCTCCCTTTTCGCGGCTCCGCCCGGGCCTCCGCTTCCCATCGCAGTGCGTAACGTATTCCTCGAAAAGGGATTTGCTTCTACGCTGACGCGTAGCCAGTCTGTTCCCTGGATTCCTGTCCGCCTGTGGCATTATTATGGGTGACATTACCGAAAGAACGGAAAGAAAGGCGTCTAATGAGAGCAATCTGGTCAGGGTCCATTGGTTTCGGATTAGTCAACATACCGGTAAAACTGTTCAGTGCCTCGCAATCAAGCAAGCTCGATCTGGACATGCTTGACCGGCGCGACCATTCGCGCATCAGGTATCAGCGGGTCAACGAAAACACGGGAAAAGAGGTCGCCTGGGACGACATCGTCAAGGGGTACATGCTGAATGACGATTACATAATTCTCGAAGAATCGGATTTCGAAGAGGCCAGTCCCGAAAAGACCAAAACAATCGACATTCGCGATTTTGTGAAGGAAAGCGAGATCGACAGCATGTATTTCGAGGCCCCTTATTATGTGGAACCCGATAAAGGCGGGCAAAAACCTTATACGTTGTTGCTGAAAGCGCTTGAAAAAAGTGGAAAGGCCGGTCTGGCCACTTTCGTGATGCGCAACACGGAAAGCCTTGCCGTGTTGCGTCCCAAGGAAAAAACGCTGGTACTGAATAAGCTTCGTTTCCAGGAAGAGCTTCGCCCCGTTGACAAACTGGATCTCCCTGAAAAAGTAAAAGTGAAAAAAGAAGAACTGGATATGGCCCTGGAACTCATCGACCGCTATACCTCCAAATTCGATATCCGGAAATTCAAAGACGACTATTCGCACGACCTGATGAAGATCATCAAAGCCAAAGCCGCCGGAAAACGGCCAGCCATCCGCAAACTGAAGGTTCCGAAAACCAAATCCGACGATCTGCTGGCCCAGTTGAAAGCCAGCCTTAAATCGGGTAAAAAGGCCTCCTGAGCATGAGCCTGACCGCTTACAAAAAGAAAAGGAATTTTGCCGGAAGCCCGGAGCCAGCCGGCGGCGATAAAACCCCTCGGACGTCCGCCAAATCACGTGGGAATCAAAAGAAGCTACGGTTCGTCACTCAGCGGCACCACGCCACGAGCCTGCACTACGATTTCAGGCTGGAAATAAAGGGCGTGTTAAAAAGCTGGGCCGTCCCCAAGGGCCCTTCGATGAATCCCGCCGATAAACGGCTAGCGATGATGGTCGAAGATCACCCCTATGACTACAAGGATTTTGAAGGCATTATTCCGGCGGGACACTATGGCGCAGGTGTTGTTTACAAGTGGGACGAAGGGTACTACGAACCCCTTGAAAAAACGGCCGACCCGGAAAAAGAGCTCCTGAAGGAATTAAAAGCCGGTAGTCTGAAATTCACCCTAAAGGGAAAGAAGCTAAAAGGAGAGTTTGCCCTGGTAAAAATGAAAGGCAAGCAAGACAACGCCTGGTTGCTCATCAAGCACAAGGACCGGTTTTCCACCGGGGAACCCTACGATAGCGAAGACGCAGTCCCCGCCCGCGTCAAGGCGAAGAAGAACAACAGGAAAGGTGGGAACAGCCCCCGCGCATCCGCGAAACAAACGTCCTCAAAGCGCACCCCCTCCAGAAAGAACAGCGCTAAAAGAAACTCCGGCGAGGGCTTTGTCAAACCGATGTTGGCCACGCTGACCAGCGGCCCCTTTTCACGTAATGACTGGCTTTTCGAGAACAAATGGGACGGTTACCGGGTAATCGCCCGGCTGGCCGGGGATAAAGTCTGGCTATATTCGCGCAGCGGAAAATCGTTCAATTCCGATTACGTTCCGGTGGCAGAGGCCCTGAACGGGACCGGCCACGATCTGGTCCTGGACGGAGAGATCGTCGTGCTGAATGGAAAGGGAAAACCTGAGTTCCAGCTCCTTCAAAACTACCGGAAGAGCGGAAAAGGCAATTTGGTCTACTATGTATTCGATCTGCTGGAGCTGGACGGATACGACTTGAAAGAAATGCCCTTGTTGCAGCGCAAAGAGTTGCTGGACGAGGTCTTCAAAACCCTGATTCCCGCCGATGGCCCGGTAAGAAAAACAGAATATATACTGAAAGAAGGCGAAAAATATTTCCGGAAGATCAAACGTGAAAAAGGCGAAGGCATCGTCGCCAAATCCGCCGGCAGTCGTTACCTGCCCGGACGCAGGAGCGACCAGTGGCTAAAAATCAAGACCCAGCTTCAACAGGAAGCGGTCATTGGCGGTTTTACCGAGCCGCGGGGCAGCAGAAAGCAGTTTGGCGCGCTCATCCTCGGAGTCTATCAAGAGGGGCAACTCGAATACATCGGGCATACAGGAGGCGGCTTCAGCCAAGCGTCGCTGCAAGCTGTCCATCGTAAAATGCTGCCTTTGGTTTCCGCGGAATGCCCTTTCAGGACCAGGCCGAAAACCAACGCTCCCGTCACCTGGATAAAACCGGAACTGGTCTGCGAAGTAAAATTTGTCGAATGGACAGAAAGCGGAAACATGCGTCAACCCATTTTCATCGCCTTGCGGGACGACAAGGCACCCGAATCAATCGTCCACGAAGAAGCCATCGAAAAACCGGGCAACGAGGCGGCGGAGGGCAAGGCTGACACCGGAGGCAAAAGCGTCAGCGGCGGCGGCAAGAACAGCGGTGGCAAGAGCAGCAGCGGCAAGAGCAGCGGCGGCAAGAGCGGCGGCCGGAAGAGCGGCGGCCGGAAGAGCGGCGGCCGGAAGTCCCTGACGCTGAAAGCGGGAAACCGGACCATTACCGTGACCAACCCGGATAAAGTTTACTGGCCCGGCGAAAAGATCACCAAAAGCGATCTGGTCCGTTATTATCAGCACATGGCCCCCTACATGCTGCCCTACCTGAAGGAACGTCCTCAGTCATTGCATCGCCATCCGGATGGAATTACCCGGCCTGGTTTTTACCAGAAAGATTTTGACCTTAAGAACGCCCCCGAATGGATCCGGACTGTCCCGGTCTTTTCGGAATCGAATAAAAAAGAAAGCGATTACCTGCTTTGTAATAACGCGGCAACCCTGTTGTATATGGTCAACCTGGGCTGCATCGAGCTTAACCCCTGGCTGTCCAGGCAGCCACGACTCGACTTCCCCGACTACATTGCCATTGACCTGGATCCCGAAAAGATCAGCTTTAAAGCGGTAGTAGAAACCGCTCTGGCGGTGCGGGAAGTGCTTGACGAATTGAAGCTGGCCTGCTTCTGCAAAACATCGGGCGCTACCGGACTGCATATTTATGTGCCGTTGAACGGCCGTTACGATTTTGAGGTAACCCGCGCCACGGCCCAGTTCATCGCCCAGCGGGCGCACGAACGGGTGCCCAGCATCACGAGCCTGGAACGCAGTCTATCGAAAAGGCAGAAAAAAGTCTATCTGGATTACCTTCAGAATACGCGCGGACAAACCTTGGCGGCTCCATACTCCGCCCGGCCACGTCCCCATGCCACCGTGTCAACTCCTCTCGACTGGGACGAAGTAAACGACACCCTCGACCCCGTCCACTTTACCATCCATAACATCCCTGAAAGGGTGAACGAGAAGGGCGACCTCTGGGAAACGTTCCGAAAAACAAAGAATTCCCTGAAAAGTCTGCTATAGGAGAGCAGCACCAGCTCCACCGTTTATGTACGCTGGCACGGTTTTTACCTCTAATAAATCATGAAGACGATAAAAATAAGCGCAGTAGTTTTGTTTTTCGCAATCAGCCTGGCCGCCTGTCAGCCTTCGGCCCAGCGGGATGAAGCGGACAATAACGAGCCTGTACAAAAAGAACGGGTTGAGGAACCCCAGGTGCGCGACGGCATCGCCGAGACGGAGATGAGAGATTCGCTCGCCACGGACACCGCGGCAGCCGATACGCTTTAAAGCGCCGGTTCAACGACCGAAAGGGAGAATGACGTAAAACGAGGCGCCGCCGGATTCTTCCGAGCAGGAGCCATATATGAAGCCCTTATGGTTCGATACCGCCTTGGCACAAATCGTCAGGCCGATACCGGTTCCCTCATAGGTAGAACGGTCGTGCAGACGCTGGAAAACATCAAATATCTGGTCAGCATACTTCTGGGCGAAACCAATGCCGTTGTCCTTGACCACGATCTCGAAATAAGATTGTTTTTTATCAAGCACCGCGTGCAGGGCCACCTCCCTGGCCGGTAATTTCCGGGTACTGATTTCCACCACCGGACTGGTTCGATCATTGGTAAACTTCAACGCGTTACCGATCAAATTTGAAAACAACTGATTAATCTGGAGCGAATCGGCCATCATCATCGGCAAAGGTTCGGCTTTGATGACCGCTTTCTTTTGTGCGATCAACAGCTCAAAGTCATCCAGGACATTCTTCAACACTTCATTGAGGTCCACTTCTTCCATCTCTCCTCCAGGCTGGTTAAGCAGCGAAAAATTTAACAGAGAATTGATGAGGACGGAGAGCCTCCGGGATGAATTGATGATTTTGCCCAGGTAAGCCCGCCCCTTCTCATCCATCGATCCGGCATAACGTTCCGACAATATTTCTCCGAAGGTCTGGATCTTTCGCAACGGCTCCTGCAGATCGTGGCTGGTCACAAAGGCAAACTGCTCCAGCTCCAGGTTTGACCGTTCGAGGTTCTCATTGGCTGCGCGAAGGGCCTTGGTCCGTTTTTGGACACGCACTTCCAGTTCTTCGGCCATTTTCCGGTAATTCTCCCGCCCCTCCCGCAGCACCCGTTCGGATCGTTTCTGGCCGGTAATATCAATAAGCATATTGAAGGCGCCTGCGATCTTCCCCGATGAGTCGTATATTGATTCCGGGTAAACAGCGACGTTTCGTTTCACCCCGTCGGGTCGTTCCACGATGATTTCGGTACCCGGTTTTACTTTACCTCCGGACAGCTTACGTCCCATTGGGCATTTTTCAAGCGGCATCGGCGTTACCCCGTCTGCTTCGTATATTTTCGAGAAACCACACCAACGATCTTTCCCCAATTCAGGTTCCCGTCCCCAAAGTTGGGCCGATGCTTCATTATAATAGGTAATACGTCCTTCCCGGTCGCATATATAGACAGCTCCAGGCATCCACTGCAGAAGTTGGCGATAATCTACTTCGCTACTTGACACTTGATTCAGGTTTACCGGGATTTCCATCCGTTATACCATTAAGTATTGTTCGTAATGTATAAAAACCCAAGCGAAAACAACTGTAATCAGTTTTATTCTGAATTTTTATAATTTTCCCGCATTCCTTTTTGTAATTTTAAAGATTCCATGAAAGCCACCAGATTTTTAATCGTTGACGACGATGTTGAAGACCAGGAGCTATTCATCGACGCCGTAAAGGAAGTTGACGATACCATTGAATGCATCAGCGTTTACAACGGGGAAGAAGCGCTCAATTTTTTGAACAGCAATCCGTCTCCTCTACCCGATTATATTTTTATGGACCTGAATATGCCCATTCTAAACGGGATCCAATGCCTGGCGGAGATTAAAAAGACCGAACAGTTACACCACATCCCGGTATTCATTTACACCACCAGCAACTGGTCCAGGAACGAAGAAGAAACGCGGAAGCTGGGCGCCCATCATTTTTTCACTAAACCCGTCCGTTTCGCAGATATCTGCGAATACATCTCATCCATGCTCGTTCAGTTCCCCGTCGCCAGGCAGTGAGCCACTACCTGCTGAAGGCGGCTTAAAAAAACGGGGCCATCGGAGATTTCAGTCAGCCCGGCACTTCCCCCAGCCGGAATTTTTTGCCCGCCCGTAGTTCAGATACCCCAGTCGCGAAACAGCATTCCTCCCCCATGCCCTTCCCAGGCAGATACCTCCCGCGGGAACAGAATTTGCCACACATACATTAAACACCAAACATCATGGACAAGTTGGAATTAAAAGGCAAGTGGAATCAAGCCAAAGGAAAACTCAAACAAATGTACGGATCTCTTACTGACGACGATCTCCGTTACGACGAAGGAAAAGAAGACGAACTCGTGGGAAAACTGCAGGACAAACTTGGTAAATCACGGGACGAAGTCCGGAAAATCCTCCGGGAAATCTAAAATTCGCCTCCAAAATTCAAACATCATGGCAAAGTATTCAGAAAAAACCCAGGAATTGGTCGAAGAAACCATGAAACGGATGAAGGAAGGAAAGCGTGTAATGCTTACCTCCAGCCCTTACGGTATTTTCGCTCGATGTATTGGTTGGCTTCGGGATAATTGGGGAATTTCATCTTCTCCGCATCCCACTCCAGAAGCTGTCCCGGCACCCGGATAGCCACCGTTCCCAATAAGATCGTTTCGGTCATGGGACCGGTTTGGGCGAAATGAGATTTTGTGTTCTCCCCGCCCAAACAAGCGTTTACGAAATTATGATAATGGTTCTGCTCGTCGAGCTCCGGCCGAGGATGGTCCTTGAATTTTTCTTCCGGCAACAGCACCGCCTCTCCTCCGTGCGCGATCAGCAACGCCCCTTCCGTCCCGATAAGCATCGCCGACTCGGCCGGATAATTTTCGATTGAAAAAAGCGCCCGAACCTCTTCCGGCGGATAAAACTCCCCGTCAAACCATTCCAGGGTTAATTCATCCGATTCGGTCATTTCGTTTCCAGGAAAAACCCAGGTAATATGATCGCCCTGCGGCCAGGTATCCCCCCGGCGTTCCGGTGAATCCTTCCAGGACTGCTGCACCTCAGCGATCACCGACGTAGGAGCCTTCA